>JAZFSJ010000001.1:0-3175 GCA_036446115.1 Thermodesulfobacteriota bacterium
GAGCAGTTGGAGCGATTTTGCGACGAAGGCATATTCATAAATATGTTGAGGAGCAGAATCGTGAAACAAGCGTTGCAGCAAGGATTTTCAAGCCGCAGTAGATGGCTACTGCAAATTCTGGGTTTAATCTCAGTAAGGAGGTGTACAGTGTCAAGAGACAAGGATAATCTTACCTCTATTAACAAAGACTATTTGCCGACGGCCGATGAACTGCAAGAATGGCACGCCTTAAAAGATACCTGGAGCCCTGCCCTCTCAGGCAACCCCTCCTGGAAGAGTTATCTCACCTTTCTTGAAAAGGGCTTTAAAAAGTGTGGCCTTACTGACATAGAAAAAGACACCATCACCTATAAACGCTGGTTTACCTCAGATGACAGGAAAACGGGTGACTGGTCCCTTTCCCTCGATGGGAAGGAGATCCGGGTAGCCTCCTACTGGCCCTACTCAGGATCAACGGAGCCAGAGGGCACTACAGCGCCGCTCATCTACTACCATGATGAAAACCCGCCTGCATCCATAGAGGGGAAAATTGTGGTCTTTGATATACCATCTTTGCCCGACCCCCTTCCACCCATGTTTGACGTGTACAGCGGATTCGAATATGTGTCGGATGCCGATACGCACCCTAAAGATCACTTCAGTTTAAAACAGTGGTATCAACTCGCCTATCCCATCATGTTTGGAGGATATGACGATATTCTGACAAAGGGTAAGGCCTCGGGGGGGCTGGTGATTTCCGATATGGGACCTGAAAGGGCCTCCGGATTATATATGATGATTTACTCACCTTCTGAATTTGGCGTACCGGCCCTTTATCTTGACCGGATGGCAGGCGAGCCGGTCAGGGAGGCAGCCATGAAAGGCCGCACGGCAACCCTGAAACTTATCGCAAAGAGAGAAGAGGCTTTTACCTTCTTCCTCTCCGGATTCCTGCCGGGAAAAAATTACGGGAAGGAAAATGATGAAATGGTCCTACTCATCTCCCACACTGACGGCCCCAACATTACCCAGGAAAATGGTGGCCTGGGTATTCTGGCGCTCGTTCAATACTTTTCCCATATTCCTCAAATTGAAAGGCCAAGAACACTACTGGTGGTACTTGATCCCCAGCACTATATGCCGGGAAGGCATTTAGTTGACTGGTTCGAGCTCCATCCCGAGGCCGCAGGCAAAATCGTCGCCAGCATGGGGATAGAACACCTGGGACAGTTAGAATACAGGGAGAAAGAAAATGTTTTCTTCCCTACCGGTAAGGCTGAAGTGACACGTCTGTTTGTTCAGGACAATGATCTCCTCATCAAGCTGGCGATTAAGGCGGTAGGCGACCACCAATTGCCGAGAACATTTGTACACTGCCCTCCAAGAAGCGGGGGGAGGTGGGAAGCTATGGGGGCAGTCGCGCTGGAGAGAGATATCCCGGGGTATGGATTCAGTACAGATATGGGTGCCCACTGGTCAATTGATGCCCGCATTGATAAGTTCGATAAGGATCTGGCGTTAAAGCAGATCGCCGTTGCCACCCAGTTAACCGGCACACTCATGAAGTCAGATCTTAAAGAGATCGCCGTTAAACTGGGCGATAAAGAGGGGGTATCCTTCGGTTTTAAAGCACCCGGGAAAGAGGGATGAGATGCCAAGGGGTAACCAGCTAATCAGGCAATGGGGAGTTTTAAGCCTTATTGAAGCCCACCATTTCGGAATCACCGTAGAAAACCTGGCAAAAGAGGTCGGCTGCACTACCAGAACCATACGAAGGGATCTTGAGGCGCTGGAAAGTTCAGGTTTCCCACTTTACACTGACGAGGTGGATGGTAGGGATCATTGGAAGATTACTAAAACCGCACCCCAAACCCCTCTTACCACAACTGAACTCATCTCCCTTTACTTCAGCCGCGACCTCCTAAAGGTACTCAAAGGAACCCACTTTTATGATTCCATCGAATCTTTCTTAAACAAAATTAGAAAGACCATCTCACCTAAAACCTTAGCGTACATGGGAAAGCTGGAACAGTCTTTATACGCAGGGCAAAAGAAGCAAAAGGACTACGGCCGCTACAAAACTTTTTTAGACAAGTTGATGGAAGCAAATATAAACACTAAAACTGTCGAGATGAAATACCACAGCATGCACTCCGACAAGACCGCAGTGAGAAAGGTTGACCCTTACAAAATATGGTATTTCGACAATACCTTTTTCCTGATTGGCAGGTGCCACCTCCATGATGAGGTAAGAACGTTTGTAGTTGATAGAATAAAAACATTGACGCTCACCAAGGAAGGATTCCGTATCCCTCTGGATTTTTCCATCGAAGAGTACACAAAGGACAGCTTGGGTGTTATGCAAGACAAGAATATTAAAGTAGTGGTTCGTTTTGATAAAAATGTGGCAGGATATATCAAAGAAAGAACCTGGCATGAAAGTCAGAAGATTAAACAGAACAAAGATGGAAGCATCACGGTTACTTTCACTGTGGCCGGCACCAAAGAGATCAAATACTGGGTATTGAGCTATGGACAGAGTGCCGAGATAATGCACCCCAAAGCACTACGAGACGAGATTAAAAAGAACCTAACCCTCGCACTCAAACGATACTAGCCACCTAACCCCACATTATATCTGGCATATTATCTGTACTATTTTTCTTTCTCTGTGACCACCCCTGTCATACACGGGTGGTATACTGTCCTCCATCTAAAATCTAAAATAAAATGATTTCGGATTTGCTTTTGAAAGGAGGAGGACTATGAGAAAGATAACTTTTATTTCACTTGTTTTATTGTACCTCATTTTAACTTCTGAGGTAGTGTACGGTCTGCAAGAGGTGGACCCCGAAGAGCTCACCTTTAAAACAGAGGAAATGATGTACCTCTTTGAAGATAAATCGGGTAAGTTCCTTGCAACTCACGAAGTATGGATCTACACCGAAGCCGACTGTAATACTATCAGGTGGACACTGGAGGGACAAGCCCACAGCGACCCCTTGTTATGCGGGCGTGCCATTGGATTTGTCAATGTTCCCCATGGAACTTACCAGACAGTGGTTGAAGGCTGCGGTGGCAGAATGAGCGGATACCTTGACGTTTACAAGGATATGCACCTGCTTGTATGTCCCTCTGATTTAAGTATGACAGACTGTTGCCCTGAGGGCATTTATTCAGATGACAGCTACCTGTG
>JAZFSJ010000002.1:0-3330 GCA_036446115.1 Thermodesulfobacteriota bacterium
TCCCGTACACAAAATGGGTAAATTTACCCATTTTGTGTACGGGATAAAGTGGGTAAAAATCTATCCTACGCAGGGTTTTTCTAAATAAAAAACCCCGGGGATAATACCCGGGGTTTTGTTTGAAGCGGGTAGCGGAAGTGCATGGGAATCGAAATCATGCACTTACTTATAAGTGTCGGATATTAATATATTTTATTATGGCTAAACGCGTTGTTGACCACTTGGGACCGGCATCAAGATATCAGTTTTTGGCGGAGTATTTTGAAGGACAAGATATACCGGGACTTAAGGATACGATAGTTCCAGCAATAAGGGGAAAACTTGGAGGAAAGCAATTTTATTCCTTTGTGCGGGTCAATTTAACTTCAAAGCTATGCTATGCTTGGTTTTGGTTTATTTTTATATCAAAAAACCAAGAATATACTTTCCTGCCACAAAAAGAACACAGACACATAATATTAATTTGATAATATATGCAGGCACATATCTCTGACATCTTGCACCGAGATACATACCGAAAAACCCACCGATTCCGAAAAGAACTCCCAGAGACCAGTCAGGAGCAACAGAAATATTTGGATAAAAAAAGGCTAAAAGCTGATAAATAAAAACTCCTGCCACCGAAGTGACAAAAGTTCCCATTAATGCAGCACCGGCAACTGCATGAACAGGAAGATGAAAGAATGTTATAAAGAACGGTGCTATAATTGCCCCACCACCTATGCCGTAAATTCCCCCTACGATACCCACAATGAAACAAAGCAGAAATACACCTGGGACTGAAAAAGAAAACTGTTGCCCGCCAAATCTGAATTCAACACGTCTCAAAGAAAAAAGGGTGTCCGTAACAATAAATTCTGTGTTTTGTATGGAAGGATTTTTGTTTTGAACAATTGTATGCTCTTTTTTACTCTTAACAAAGTCAGTAAGGAGTCGGACACCGATATAACATAAAACAAGCCCTGCAAAAAATTTGAAACTCTTCGGATTCGGCAAATATTCTACTCGCACCCATGCACCGATTAATACACCTGGCAGCGTACCGATGATAACCGCCAACGTCAGTGACCAGACCATGCGTTTTTCTCTGACGTATCGCCATACACCGCTGGGAATAGCAACAACATTAAATAATTGGTTCGTACCACTGACAGAGGGTGCAGTATAGTTTAATACACTCATCTGAAACGGTAACAAAACAAATGCCCCGGATATCCCGCCCATTGATGTAAAAAATGAAACAATAAAAGCTGTCAACGGTGGTACAAATACCCATGTTTCTACGCCAGAAATCGGAAAAGTAATATACAAAAAATCCGTCATTTTTCACCTTTATCGTTCTATTTCACAAAGGCTAACCAGATCAGCGCGAGACTGGGGATTACATCCCTTATAAAGGGGTCAAGTCTCCGTTTGACTCTTATTGTTTTCTAGCAAGGGTCAAACGGAGACTTGACCCCTTTACTCGTACTCGTACTCGTCCTCGCTGAGAGCTTCGAAGGCCATTTTTGACCCCAAAATCGCCCCATTTTTTGACATCATTCCATTTGATATCAACTACTTGGTTTGGTCCGACCATGCTTCAATGCTTCAAGTTCCCTCTAACCTGTTCACCTCTTTAGAATGGCATCGCGCCATTTGCGCACAGAATTTACCAGGTAGATACGCTTACTCCGTTTAAGCCCTTTAATCGTCACCACCTTTTCCCGTACAATCCCTTGGTCGAGCAGCCAAGCGCGAAAGGTGCCTGGCAATAGCCCACACCGGACAGGTGGTGTGACTAGTTCACCGTCAAACTCAAGAACCACATTAGCGATACACGTTTCAGTGATCTCACCTTGCTCATTCCACAACAGAACGTCATCACAATCGGGGCAACCACTTCGGGCCGCATCGTAAACCTGGCGATGGGTGGTTTTATGGTATAGAAAAGGATTGGCAGAATCAACCGGTGTGGGAGCTAAGCCTAACCGCACAGGCTGAGGCGCACTGGTCCTTGCTAGCAGTGTCTCCTGACACGAGATGGTTCCATCCTGTGCCACAAGCAGACGGACTTTGTGCGGTTTGTTTGGGAGCGAAGTCGCCAAGGTCATGAGCTTTTCCCGGATCTTGTCTACGTTCTTCGGGAAGTCAAAGTAGACAGCCGAGTCTCGCAACCGCTGGAAATGATACTCGAGCAAGAAGTATCCCTCTTCTGGTGTCCACAGCAACGTCTCCAGGAGCGAAAAATCAGGTCGTTTTTCCGTCAAGATCCGCGCCTTGACCTTGCATTCCTCATACTCATCGCCAATCACAGAGTCCCACACAATCCCGCCACCGACGCCATACTCCGCTTCGCCTATCTCCTTGTCAATAAGTACAGTACGAATCGCAACGTTGAACTGCGCGCGTTTGTTTGGGGCAATGAAACCGATGCAGCCGGTGTACACCCGGCGAGGCATTGTCTCTAAATTGGCAATGATCTGCATGGTGCTCGGTTTTGGGGCGCCAGTAATTGAGGCGCATGGGAAAAGCGCGGTCATAATGTCGCCCAGTGAAACATCGGTTTTCGCAGTCACGGTTGAAGTCATCTGCCACAGGGTTGGGTACCGCTCAACGTCAAATAGGCTGGCCACCTGGACGCTGCCGACAGTCGCAACCCGCCCCATATCGTTACGGACCATATCAACTATCATGACATTTTCCGCGCGGTTCTTCTCTGAATGATGAAGCCATTGTTCTTGAGAATTGTCTTCGACCAGCGTGCGGCCGCGCGCAGCTGTCCCCTTCATCGGGCGTGAGATCAACTGGCCGCCATTTAGACGGAAAAAAAGCTCCGGTGAGGCCGAACAGATGACAAAACGGCCCGTGTCCACGTATGCAGCGTAATCCGCTTGTTGCGCCTGAACCAATTCTTGGAAAAGCGCCCATGCGTTGCCGGAGAAAGGTGCGCGCAGACGAAATGTGTAGTTGACTTGGTACGTTTCACCTTGTCTGATGAGAGTCTTGATTTGCCGAACAGCCTCATCATATTCCGCTCGGCTAACAGAAGGAGTCCAGTGGCCCAGACTATAAGCCGGACCTGCTGGAGAAGGCTGAGACTGAACCACCTGGTTTCTAGGGTAAAGCCCAAACCAGAGGAGAGGGAAGATGTCTAGTGGCTGCACTTGTAGGGCCGAGTCAAAAGCTGACCCTGCTTCATAACTGATAAAGCCGGCCGCATGCAGTCCATGCTCTTGAACCATTGCCTCAACCTCGCGGAGCTTGAGGATTACTTCTTCCATACGCTGAGTCTCAATCACCTGCAACGGCTCCCGAAAATAGAGCCAACGCCCGGCAGAAGCATCTTGA
>JAZFSJ010000003.1:0-7056 GCA_036446115.1 Thermodesulfobacteriota bacterium
CAGGGCATGCTTTTTATCAGCTTAACCATCCCCTGAACACAACCATAAAGGAATACTCTCTGCGTGTGCTTTTCTGCCAGAATGGCATAAGATTCTTCCTGGCAATCCATACTGATTAGCGCCGAAGGGAGAGTTTCTTCATAATCTGAACTGAGCATGCCTTCTTTTGCACCATAAGCACTTCCGGTCAATAAAAAGATAAAAACCAAAAGACCTATAAGATAAGAGGAAATTGTATACTCTTCTTTTTTTACCGGCAGGTGCCGAGAAAGCCCCGCCTTGTAGGCGGGGATGAATCGGCACAATTCATAAATAATCAAATTTAAACTCCGGGATGCCCCGCGCAGTGCGCGGGGAGCATCACATATAAAGACCGGCGTGCATTCAACTTTTGTATTCCAAGAAAAGAGTTTTTAGGCAGCGTGTTCATCGGACCGCTAAGTTGCTTTATTCACATAAAGTTAAAACGACCACACCCTCAACCTTCTGTGAACGAAGGTAATAATACAAAATTACTATGGTGTTGTCAAAAGGATTTCAACCATACTGTAAACCCTTGTTAGACGTGCCATTTCACCTATTAACAGGTAATAATTAAGGTAGTCGCCAGGAAAAATAAGGAAGGGGAGGAAGTTTTAAGGAAAACCCCTAAACATCTTCGCGGGTAAGCTGGATCTTCTTCATCTTTTCAATTAAGGTCGTTCTTTTTAGCTGCAGCAATTTTGCCGCCCTATTTTTTATCCAATTAGTCTTATTGAGCGCACGAAGCATGAGCTCTTTTTCGAATTCACTGACCGCAGTGTTAAAAGATATTCCACTCTCAGGAATCTCTAAAGAAGGTATTCCACCTGACCACTCAGCTCCCAATAACTTTTCAGGCAAATCTTCTTTTTCAATTATCCCCTCTCCTTTTAGGGTAACCATACGTTCAATGATATTTTCCAACTCTCTCACATTTCCAGGCCAGTGATACCGCAAAAGAGCGTTCATTGACTCCTGGGAAACTCCTTTAACATTTTGTTCATTCCCCCGGTTAAACTTTTTCATAAAATGATGTGCAAGAAGAGGGATGTCAGACGTTCTCTCCCTTAAAGGGGGAATAGTAATAGGAATGACATTCAGCCGGTAATAGAGGTCTTCCCTGAAGACACCTTGTTTTACAGCCTTTTCCAAATCCCTATGGGTAGCGGCAACAATCCTGATATCCACTTTGATCGACTTCACCCCACCCACCCGTTCAAATTCGTGTTCCTGCAGTACCCTCAGGATCTTTACCTGTAAGGCGGGACTCATATCCCCAATCTCATCTAAGAAGATAGTTCCCCTATCAGCTAATTCAAATCTCCCGATCCTAGTCTTTAATGCACCAGTAAAGGCCCCCTTTTCATAACCAAAGAGTTCGCTCTCTAATAGATCCTCAGGAATAGCGCCACAATTTACTGGTATCATAGGCTCATCCTTCCGGTCACTATTATAATGGATTGCCTTTGCCACCAGCTCTTTCCCGGTGCCGCTTTCCCCACAGATTAACACCGTGCTGCTGGTAGCCGCTATTTTCTCAATGAATTGGAAAACCTGCTGCATGAGGTCACTGTCACCTATCAGGTTCTTGAACCGGTATTTTGTCTTCAATTGCTTCTGGAGCAGTACATTTTCAGCCTGCAGACTTTGATAATCCATCGCCCTTTGAACAACCAGTTTCATTTCCTCGCTTTTTATAGGCTTGGTTATATAATCATAGGCCCCTAACCTCATAGCCTTTACCGCAGTATCAACCGTTCCATACCCGGTACAAATGATGACCATGATTTGAGGATTAACCTTCTTAACTTCCTCTAATACCTGAAGGCCATTTCCTTTGGGCATCTTCAGATCGGTAATTACCAAGTTAAAACTATGTTCCTCAACCATCTCCATAGCCTCTTCTCCATCTTGAGCGCCCAGTACCTCATAGCCCACTTCGGAGAGTAAATCTATCATGGTATCTCTGGTTGAATCCTCATCTTCAACTATTAAAATACTCTTTTCCCCCATAGATAACCTTGTAACCTCCAGTTAAATTGACATAGATAGTTTATTGACACAAAAGAAGGAATGTATTTGTCAAATCTTTGACTATCATTATAAAGGTTTTTTAATCCCTGTCAAGTAAATCCCCCTGGAAAATGTGAAAACGACTTTAACTTATTACATTTATTGCTCTTTTATCCAGTTGAAAAATGGCTGGTTCCTAGCACATTTTGTCCATACATGTCATTTATTTAAATGGGGTAAGCTCCACCATAAATGGTGAAACCTTTCTTAAACGGGAGAACAATTACTACTGTTTCCTTAAAAATTACAGGAAATGATACTACTACATTTTAAAGTTGAAAATAGTGATAAGTTAGTATAGGCTTATTCCTAATATTATACGAGGGGTGAGATTAAATGAAACAGATTGAAAACCTTTATAAGAAGCTGATCGACAGTCAGGAGTCCTCAGGTCAGCCTGCAAAAATAAATAATCAGGTCAGGGCAAAACTTCACAAAACCATACTCGATGATCTAAAAAAACTTAGAAAAAAGCAGAAAAAGACTAAAGAGATCTCTAAAGAGTATGAGCAATTAGATCATGAAATACGCCTCCTTCTGCTAAAAGAAATCCAGGTTATTCTGGATGCATATGTCCTGGCCAAGGAAAGTGGTGATATTAGAAGTTGGAAGGCCATGTACGGAGATATTGAAGACTATATCAAAAATTTCTTTTACTATAGAATAGATGGGCAATATGAGGCCAAGAAGAAGATCCTTAATGACTACAAGTTCTTGGACGAAGAACCACTTCAAATGAGCAAGAAGCGGAAAAAGATAGGATGACAGACCAACTCATCACCAGAGCTGCAAGAGACATTGTTAAGGCAAAAAAGGTCGTCGCTTTAACGGGAGCTGGTATGTCAGTTGAGAGCGCTATCGCCCCTTTTCGAGGGAAAGGGGGGATCTGGGAAAAGTACGATCCCGTAGAATATGCCTATATCGATGTCTTAAGAAACAATCCCGGTAAAACCTGGATTTTGTTGAGCGAGATGCAGAAAGAAATTCTCAAAGCGAAACCAAACCCTGGACACTTAAGCCTCGCCGAATTAGAACAAATGGGCTATTTAAGTTCTATCATTACCCAAAATGTTGATGGGCTGCACCACGAAGCGGGGAATAAAAACATCATCGAATTTCATGGAAATCACAGGCAGGCATACTGCATGGAATGTGGGAAACGGGTTAAAAGTGAGGTAATATCTCTGGAAACATTACCTCCCCGTTGTGATTGCGGGGGAGTTATAAGACCTGATGTTGTCTTCTTCGGTGAAGCCATACCCCATGAGGCCCTCACTAAATCCAATCAAGATGCCAAATCCTGCAATGTCATGCTGGTAATCGGAACCTCAGCAGAGGTTCAACCTGCGGCGAGCCTACCGGACATTGCAAAATCCTCAGGCTCCACCATCATTGAAATAAATATAGCAGAAACCGGATTCACCGGTTATACAAGTGATTATTTTATCAAAGGAAAAGCAGGAGAAGTGCTACCTAAAATCGTGGATAAGGCAAAAACCGACGCAGCAAACCTCTCCGTATAATCCACCTCAATCATATCATTCTCCGTTTAAAAGGGCTACCTATGGTTTACAAAATAGGCTGGTTTTCAACCGGTCGCGGTCCTGGTTCCAGAAATCTTCTCAAAACCATTTTGGACAACATTAGCAGCGGTACTTTAAACGCTGAGATTTCCTTCGTCTTTTGTAGCCGTGAGCAGGGAGAGGCAGAAGGAAGTGATATCTTCCTCAAAATGGTAAAAGATCATGGCCTTAACCTCATCTCTTTTTCCTCCCGCAAATTTAAACCCGAGATGAGAAAACAGGGAAAAGCGAATCCAGATACCATGGGAAAGTGGAGGATAGAATATGACAGGGAGATTATGCCCAGATTGAATCATTATCAATCCGACATTAATGCGCTGGCTGGTTACATGCTGATTGTGGGTGATGAGATGTGTGAAAAGCATGACCTTATTAACCTTCACCCGGCAGCCCCCGACGGGCCTGCCGGAACCTGGCAAGAGGTCATCTGGAAGCTTATAGGTGAGGGCGCCACCCAAAGTGGGGTAATGATTCACCTGGTCACTAAAGATCTGGATGAAGGGCCCCCTATCACTTACTGCACCTTCCCTTTAAGAGATACCGCCATAGATCCACTATGGGAAAGGCACCGGCAAAAACTAAAAGTTAAGAGTCTAGACCAAATCACACAAGAGGAAGGGGAAAATAACGAGCTTTTCAAGGAAATCAGAAGAAGAGGGGTTAAAAGAGAACTACCCCTCGTTGTCCAAACCTTAAAGACCTTTTCAGAAGGAAAGGTTATGATAAAAGATAAGCAGGTAATAGTGGGGGGGAAGATTCAACAACAACCATACTCGCTCACTGATCAAATAGAGGTCTTCATCAAGGGGTAGATTAAGAGTGGCTGAAACCCTAAAGACCCAGGTAATACTGAACCCCACCGCCGGGAACTATAAATGCAAGAGGGCATTTCCTGCCTTAAAGTCAAAGCTCTTAGAAAGAGGGATAGCCCACCATTTCTGCTTTAGCCGCTACCGTGGACACATTACCGAATTGGCACTTAAAGCGAAAAATCAAGGGTATGAAAAGATTATTGTGGGCGGTGGAGACGGTACCATTAATGAGGCCATCAACGCTCTGGTAGGATCAGACGTGAAGCTGGGTGTCCTGCCTCTTGGAAGGGGCAACGATTTTGCTCGCAATCTGGGCATAAAAGAGGACCTCGATTTTGCCTGCAGCGTTTTGGATCAAGGAAAGGTAAGAACGGTTGATGTGGTTAAGGTTAACGGGAGCAGGTATTATGGGAGTGTGGGCGGAATCGGTTTTGACTCAGAAGTGGCTTCCTGGGCAAATCGTTATAAAAAATTTGCACCGGGAATAAATACTTATCTTCTGGGTATCCTGGCAAAGATTTTTACCTTTAAATTTAAGAAAGTAGAAATCACCTATGATACAAAACACTATAAGGGTGAAATATTGCTGGCAGCCTTTGGGAACACAAAATGGTACGGTGGAGGAATAAATATTACACCCACTGCCCTGATGGATGATGGATGGTTGGACATCTGTATCGTCGAAAAAATAAATAAGATAAAATTATTATTTCTCTTCCCCTCTACCTTTAAGGGAAATCACACCAAATTTCAAGAGGTGAAACTCCATCGCGCAAAAAACATCTCTATTAACTCCGAAACCCCCTTACAGCTATTGGGCGATGGCGAGATCATTTGCCAGACCCCGGTCTACCTAAGGGTCGTTCCTCAGGCCCTCAGGGTAATAGCGCCCTGCGAGGGATAAAAAGTAATTATTTTTTGAAAATTTAGCATCCCAATGAAACCTTTTATTTGGTGGTTTGGTATCCTTATTTCTTTCCTTTTGCTCCTGTCCATTCTAATTTTTGGCATCTGTATACTTGTTATTTCATTCAGTTTGAATAACCCCCTGATCTTCATTGCCACCTTCTTTTCCTCGTGTCTGATGATCCTTGTATGTCTCAGTCTGATTGCCGGTCTGGTGGTAAAAGTTGTAACCAGGTTGAAAGGAAACACCGCAAAACCCGAAAGCATACATGATTAAATTGTAATTTTAATGTGCCTATGCCACATTTTTTTAACTATTTTAAACTAGTTAGGTCTTTAAACAACTGTAGATGTATTTCACAATTACATTTATAAAATCATATATATTGACAAATCCCTATAAGTTATTATATTATGTATAAGTTGTTGTCACATAATTGAAAAGCGTGCTCGATAAAGGGGGTGTGTTCTTTGCCTATCTATGAATATGAGTGTTTGGAATGTGGGGAGAAATTTGAAACCATGCAAAAAATCACTGAAGAACCATTAACTTCTTGCCCTTCTTGTTCTGGAAAAGTAAGAAAATTAGTCTCGAATTGCTCCTTTCAGCTCAAGGGAACTGGCTGGTATCTTACCGATTATTCAAAAAAATCTGATGGAAAGAAAGAAAAGAAAGAGAAGCAAGAGAAAAAGGGAGAAAAGAAAGAAAAATCCGACAATGTAGCGTCTAAAACTAAATCCAAAGAAACTTCTCAAAAAAAGGTAATGAATCAGTGATGGAAAATATATTCTACTTACTTTAAAGGGAAAAACTATGGACCCAATAGTGATTTCAGAGTTCCCAAAAAACAAAACGGAGGATTTTAGGTTATCGCTCACAGAGTATCAGGGCCATAACCTACTAGATTTTAGGATATATTTTAAGGATAAAGAGGGGGAAAGCAAACCAACTAAAAAGGGAGTTACCGTAAACGTAAAATTATTCCCTCAATTAAAGCAAGCCATCATGGATGCTGAAAATATATTGAAAGAAAAGGAGATGCTCTAACACCCTATATCAACACTATTCAATCTCTTATAACCCTATTACAGTGATCATATCTTCTGTTCACATTAAGGTCAATCCATCAGCTCATCATCCTCCACAACACTAGTCTCTCCTTCTTCAAAGGCTTTTTCCAAAGCATCAATTATCTCCTTTGCTCTCCCTTTCTCCTTTTCTGGTACCCTCACCTCTCCCCACCCCTTCTGGGGGATATAGATACCATCGTAGGCAGTATCCTTAAAATCCCTTATCAAAACTGGTATTCCTTCCCTTTCCAGTTCACCTTTAATCAAATCAGCCTCAAATCTATTTTTAAGGGTAAATACTTTTACCAGAGATTTAGTATCCTCTCTGAATTTCTCTTCTTTCTCTTTCCTCGTCTGAAATTCCTCCTGGGTGATAAGAGGTCCATCACAGTCGCAACAAATCTCAATATCATCGTAATATTCTGCACCACACTTGGAACAATATTTCAAATTGAACTCCTTTATATCTACTTCAATCCATATAGTATTCAATCCCTAAATGGGTGATCTGTTCTTCACCCATCAGGTAGCGCAAGGTATTCTTAAGTTTCATCGATTGGATAAAAAGGTCATGCTCAGGGTAAAGACCC
>JAZFSJ010000004.1:0-6552 GCA_036446115.1 Thermodesulfobacteriota bacterium
TATCATTACCCCCTTGAAAGAAGAAAAAAATGAAAAAGTTAAAAGTTGAAGTAGCTAGTTAGCCTACATTTATATTAACGAATGGTTTAAAAGATAGGTTTAAGGATAGGCGTATGAGACAAAAAAAAGTTTCTAACAAGTATAAGCGTCCACTTAGTACATTAAAAAGCACCCCCCTTACGTTACTAATAAAGCCTTTAACTTATTGAAAAGATTAGGGTGATTTAGCCCCCCCCCACTCTAGGGCTAAAAAGAGATAAAATTAGGCTCATATAGCCCCTTGTGTGTATAGAAATTTTTTGCTCGTATCAAATGATCAAATGTTGACTCAATTTCAAACAAGTGATATGACTTTTCCTATTATGGAGGGTTATATTCGGACAGATCAGAAATGCAAGTATTGTGGCTCGACCGATTGGGTTAAAATAAATTCTGGTGGGCTTAAATGCGCTCGAAATCCACAAGATTTTGAGCAATGACTGAGATTACATTATGTCGAGGGGGCGTAGAAAGAGGACACCTGAAAAGGTGGACTCTATTTTGGAAAAGGTTTTAAGCAAACTCAATCTTGGTATCAAGGTGAAACAATACCAGATTTGGGATGTATGGGACAGTGTAGTGGGTGAACCCATAGCACGACAGGCAAAACCTCAACAGATTAGAAACATGATTCTCTGGATTACCGTTTCAAGTTCAACCTGGATGCAACAGCTTGAATTCATGAAGCAGCAAATAATTGACCGGCTCAATGAACGTATTGGTGAAAAAGTCATCAAAGATATTCGCTTCCGCATCGGTGAGCCATCTAAGGCACACCATCATGATTCCTAAACTTCACCATAAATTTTCTGCATTTCCTCAGAGTAAACCCCTTCAGCCTCATAGATAAAGAAAGGCTCCTTAATCTCTAACTCAGGATTGCCCCCTTTGCAGCTCTTTACAATGACAAGCTTACCCTCGTCGTGCTCATGGCTATAAATAATCTGAAGAAGCTCGGGCTTAAAATCAAACTCCTTAAGACTATCCAATAAATCAGCTGATCTCTTTGCAGGAAAGATAATTACCACTATTCCTGAGGGTTTCACTAAATAATGTGCGATACTTACTACATCTCCCATCTTAGCCAAAATTTCATGACGAGCTATTGCCTTCTGTTCATCAGGATTTATCCTTCCATCCCCCACAGGATAATAGGGAGGGTTGCTGACCACCAGATCAAAAGAAGAAGCATCGAAGCACTTACGCAATTCTTTTAAGTCCTTATGCAGGATAGAAACCCGCTCAGCAAAACCATTGAGCGCAATGGTGCGCTTTGCCATATCAGCCATCTTTTCCTGGACTTCCACCCCCACAATAGTGGGGGCAGTCATTTTCCTGGCTAAAATGAGTGGAATAATGCCGCTGCCGGTACCGAGATCAAGTATAGAATCTGCTGATAACTGGGAGGCAAAATGGGCAAGCAGGATGGCATCAATAGAAAAACGATAGCCCTCTTTTTTCTGAATGATTCTTAAACGCCCATCAAAGAGCTCATCAAGCCTTTCATCTTCCCCGATGGGAATCTCTAAACTCATAAGAATTCAATTGACTCTTCTGGCACTATCTTGTTGATCACTGTACCACTGAGCAGCTTAGGATAAAAGTAGGTAGATTTTTGAGGCATGGTCTCTCCCCTGCCGGAAATATCTCTTATCTCAGAAGATTTAGTGGGATTAAGGAAGAAAGCTAATTGATAACCCTTATTCCGCACCAGTTCTAACCCTTCCAATCCATCATGGACGTAGACCATAGACTGCTCCTGCTGGAGGTCATTACTGGTAATACCCAGCACTTTTTTAAAAATGACAGATTCAATAACATTAACATCCAGCTTCTTAAGGGCTTTCGATCCTTCTCCACTGTCAGACAATGAGAAAAATACTTCTTCCTTCAAAACAAGCAGATGATAACAAGCCTGACCTGCACCATACATTCCGAAGGCGGGGCGTGAGAGCGTATCGTCCTGTAGTTGTTTATTGAATTCTTCCCACACTTGCATCTCATTTTCCTCACTGAATTGAAATGTCTTGACCTCGAAATAGTCTTCAAGCTTCTTCTCAAAATTACCAAAATCAAATCCCTCGAGATTATGAATCACACGATGATAGGGAAGAATAACTAGGCCCTCTCCCTCCATAGAAGTCAGATACATCATCACATAATTATAGGCTTCCTTGCCCGTTGATTGAGGATATCTCTCAATTTGAAGATTTCGGTAATTGAGAGCGGTTTCATATCGATGGTGTCCGTCGGCAATAAAGAGAGAACTGTCCCTTAAATGCTGGCTTATCTGCTTGATAACACCCATTTGAGAGATTCTCCATAGCTGATGACGGGTGTTATCCTCATCAGTAACTTCCAAGAGTGGAATCACGCCTGTCATCTTTTTAAGCTGCTGATTGATAACATCTTCGGGATCAGAATAGAGGGAAAAGATGGAGCTAAAGTTAGTGTGACAGGCCCCCATCAACTGCAAGCGATCTTCCTTTGGCTTGTCCAGGGTCTTCTCATGAGGGATTACTACTCTTTTCTCTTTATCTTCCAATCTGACCAGCCCAATAAATCCATCTCTTATTACTT
Organism: Thermodesulfobacteriota bacterium; assembly: GCA_036446115.1. Classification (GTDB taxonomy): domain Bacteria; phylum Desulfobacterota; class WTBG01; order WTBG01; family WTBG01; genus JAZFSJ01. The sequence continues at coordinate 2,620 of JAZFSJ010000004.1, forward strand.
TTTCTTTTCCCGAAACGGAAAACTCTTGACGATAAAAATAGAAGGAAGGTTTTTCGTCTCTTACTAAAATTGATTTCTCTTGCCATATATCGAAAACACCGACAGCACGGGTGTACCTGTTGTCCTCAGGTGAATCATGGGGAAACTGCTTGCCAAGTATTAAGCGGATGACATTATAGGGGCTCTTTTGGTAGTACCCTTCCTGCTGCTCAGGAGAAATAATATCATAGGGAGGGGCTGCAACTTTGCTAAAATCTTCAATCTTCTCAAGATTATAGAGAACACCTCTAAAGGGAACAACTAGTGCCATAACTCTTACCTCAAAAAATAATGTGACTATTCACCTTATAGCTAAAACATACTACTTTTTACTCTTTGGCTAAATATCATATTCCCATAATTCAATCAAGATATTTCGAATCAGAGAAAACTATATGCCAAATTTTCTGTGCGCTTCTGTGTAATTCTGTGGTCTTACTTAATTTTTTGTTCTTGATTTTACGGGGTATTCAGTCTTACAATCAAAACACTATTTAAGTACAGTAACTATCTTTTACGTATTATGAAGACAGAAAAAATAGCTATCATAACCCTCGGCTGTAAGGTGAATCAATATGATTCCGCAACCATGGAGGAATCCTTGCAGGGAAAAGGCTACCAGTTCGTCGACTTTCCTACTCACGCAGACATCTACATTATAAACACCTGTACAGTTACCAAAAAAACTGATTACCAGTCTCGTCAGCTAATCAGAAGGGCCAAAAAGGTAAATCCCCACGCTAAAATTATTGTCACCGGCTGTTATGCCCAGATAGCACCTCAGGTGATAGCTGAAATCCCCGGCGTGTCCCTTATCCTGGGAAACGTGCAGAAGCAGCAGATAACTGACCATATCACAAACAACCTGGGGGATAAATCACCTCATATAATCGTATCTGATATAAATCAGGAAACCTGTTTTAATGACCTTCCCCTTCACTCCTTTTTTCACCACACCAGGGCATTTTTGAAAATCCAGGACGGATGTGAATCTTTTTGCAGCTACTGCATCGTCCCCTATGCCCGGGGGAAGTGCCGCAGCCTTAACTCTGAAGGAGTGTTAAAACGTCTTTTCATGCTCAGTGAATCCGGATTCAAAGAGGTGGTGCTGACCGGTATTCACTTGGGGACATATGGGATTGACTTCAATCCTCCTTTCTCTCTTTTAAAGCTGCTGCAACTGATAGAAAAGGAAAAACCGGTACCCCGCATAAGACTGAGTTCTCTTGAACCTATGGATATAACCAACAACCTCATAGATTTCCTTTCGACCTCTGAGATTATATGTCCTCACCTTCATCTTCCCCTGCAAAGCGGTGATGATGAAATCCTTAAGCGAATGAACAGACCGTATCGTTCAAGTGGTTTAAAAAAAATGGTAAAGGCCCTTGTTACTAACATTCCTCACCTCTGCCTGGGTGTGGATGTAATCGCCGGGTTTCCCGGAGAATGTGACCATCACTTTTCTAATACTTATAATCTTCTTGAAACGTTGCCCATAAACTATTTTCACGTCTTCCCCTTTTCCAAAAGGGAGAAAACCAAGGCCGCCACCTTCCCTGATCAAGTCTCAAGCAAAACCATCAAAACCCGAAGTGAGGAGTTAAGAAAACTCTGTAACTCCAAAAGGGAACAGTTTTATTCCAGCTATTTGGGGGAAAGGCTCAAAGTCTTAATTGAAGGGAAGAGAGACCGTCAATCAGGCCTGCTAAAAGGACGTTCTCGCAACTACATACCCATCCTGTTGGAAGGACCTGACAGTCTAAAAAATCAGGAGTTGGAAGTAGCGATTAGCAAGGTTGAAGGTGAAAGGGTATGGGGAATAAGAAAAGAATAATCTTATACTTTGTAATAAGTCAAACCAAACGCCTCTGCTACCGCCCGGTTAGTAAGCTTCCCATCTACTACATTGATACCCTTGCCAATAGCGGGGTTCTCCTTTGCGGCTAAAAGATACCCTTTGTCTGCAATCTCCAGCACATAGGGCAGACTTGCCCTGGTCAAGGCCAGGGTTGAGGTAAGAGAGACAGTGCTGGGCAGATTGGTAATGCCACAGTGCACTACCTTATAAACAGTGTAAAAAGGGTGAGCATGAGTGGTTGGCCTAATCGTTTCACAGCATCCTCCCTGATCCACTGCAATATCCACAATCACCGCTCCCTTTTTCATCTTTTTGACCAGATTCCTGGTTATTAACTTTGGGGCCTTGGCACCGGGATTTAAAACCGCACCAATTACCACATCTGCTTTTACCACTTCGCCTTCAACACTCACAGGCGTTGAGTGCTTTACCACCACCCGATTATTAAAAAACTTCCTAAGTTTATCCACACGACGTCTATTGACTTCAAGAATTGTCACCATGGCGCCCATCCCCGAAGCCACCTCCGCAGCCCTTAACCCCGCATTGCCTCCCCCTAAGACGGTAACCTGGGCAGGAGATACCCCCTTAGCACCACCCACTAGGATACCTCTTCCACCATTTTGTATCTCTAACCCCCGGGCCCCCAGCTGAGCCGACAAACGTCCTGCTACTTCACTCATTGTTCTTAAAATAGGTAAGTTGCCATCTTCCAGTTGCACCGTCTCGTAGGCAATCCCTACTACCTTTTTCTTGAGCAAAGTAACTGTTAACTTTTTCTTCGCGGCAAGGTGTAGGAAGGTAAAAATAATCTGATTTTTCCGCATGAGTGGAAATTCAGACACTATAGGCTCCTTTACCTTGAGTATCATATCTGCCTTTCCCCAAACGGCCACACTACTTCCTGTAATGCTTCCTCCTGCTTTTCTAAAGGCATCATCGGAAATACCGCATCCCATACCTGCCTTTTGCTCCACTATTACCTGATGACCATGTCGTACAAGTACTCTCACCCCCTCAGGGGTTGCAGAAACTCTTTTTTCCTCTGGCTTGATTTCCCTGGGAATTCCGATAACCATTTATCTTTCCTTATCCTATTTGGATTTTAAGAGATCTATTAAAAGGCAGGTAGGGAGATAGACAAATCATTGGCAAGGTAAACGCTCCTTCTTATTATGAAAACTGATCGATGTACAGGCCCTTCTCTTCATCAATAATAGTTAACTCTCCATCCATATCATAGGTACCACTCAACTTAAGGTTGGTCTTTATCGATGAAAGTACACGCCCACTTTCTCTTAAACTGTAAACGGATAGTAATGAATAATCATTGAAATGTGCTGCCCTTAGCCTCAGTCCTCTATGAAAGTTGAAGGAATGGAGCTCGGGATGAAGTTCACGGACATTATTACCATCCGTTACCTGTTGCAACTCTTCATCATCGAACCCCTCCTGAACAACCGCATCCGGATATTGCACCGGCAGAGGTCTGTGCTCAACAGCAGCAACAGGAACAGGCAATAGTGGATTAAATGACAAAAACCCCTCCCCAAAAAAGGATTTACTACTATTAAGAAGTGATGCTCCCCGCGCACAGCGCGGGGCATCCCGGAGTTTAAATTTGATTATTTATGAATTGTGCCGATTCATCCCCGCCTACAAGGCAGGGTTTTCTCGGCACCTTCCGGAAAAACTTACGACAGTGGATTGATATTATTACAGGCAACAGCACATTCAGGTGAAGAACCGAAAATAAGAAATCAGATCAAAGGAAAGTAAGCATTTAGAAATGGAACAAATGAAATTGTTCAACTAGAACAAGAAGATTAAAAATATAAATACACATATAAATTGTCCAATATTTTTATTATCATGTCAAGACCATAAAGGAAAAAAATTATTGCCAAGCAAAAATGTCCTGGTTTATTCCCAAGGGAAAATGTCTGCTTTATGCTGTTCTTCAGGGAAAAACCCGAAGGTAACTAATACCTATATTTATAAATCAAATTATAAATCAAATAATTAAGCCCTAT
>JAZFSJ010000005.1:0-3902 GCA_036446115.1 Thermodesulfobacteriota bacterium
GGCTATCGCTTTCTCAGGGAAGTGGCAGGTGATATCGACGTGGGAACCCAGGCTGCACCCTTTATGGTGGACTATGATAACGACGGGAACCAGGATCTTTTGATAGGAAATGGAGAAGGTCTGCTGCGTTACTATGCCAATCAGGGAAGCAATAGTGAACCTGCCTTTACTTCATCTGGAACACTAAAGGATACTGCTGGACTCCCCATTGGGGTTGACAGTTACTGTACTCCCTGTGTGGTGGACTGGGATGAAGATCATAAGAAGGACATTCTTTTAGGGAGTGGGAGTGGAACGCTTCTGGTGTATTTGAACCAGGGAGAAGATGGTAAACCTCTCTTCTCCTCTCCCATTTCAGTTGAGATAGGAGGTGAAGAGCTGACGGTAGGAAGTTTTGCCGCCCCTTTTGTAGCCGACTGGAACAGTGATGGGAAAAAGGATTTGCTGGTGGGAGACGGGGACGGTTATGTTCATCTCTTTTATAATGACACAGATGGCAAACCAGAATTTATCAAGACCGAAAAGGTTTATTTGAACAGCCAGGAACTTATGGTTGAAGGTGCAGCAGTTCCTTTCCTTGTTGACTGGAATCAGGATGGTAGAAAAGAGCTCCTGCTGGGAAGCAGTAATGGTCGTGTCTATCTTGCAATGTGATGCTTCCAGCGCACCCTAGTTAAATAAGCTTCGCATTTAACCGGGCAGGCAGCGTGGTGCATCCCGTAAATTAAATTTTATTATTTATAAATTGTGCCGATTCATCCCCGCCAACAAGGCGGGGCTTTCTCGGCACCTGCCGGTAAAACTTATTAAAAAATCTCTACTGCAGTACTCTTGAATGTTAAATAAACATTACTTCCTACACTGAGTTTCATCTCAACAAAAGATTCCTTGGTTATTTTTACCTTAACTTCTTCTCCTACATCAATACCCAGTCTTACAATGGGTCCATCATCATAAATATCACGAATTCTCCCATAATATGAATTCCTGGCACTTGAACTAATAGGTTGAAGAGAAACGATAATATCTCGGGGATCGATTGCTGCGTGCACTACTCCTTCTATATCCGTTACTACTTCTATCTTCATTTTTTCTGTATCAAAAACAGGTGTATCATTTATTTTTCTAACCGTCCCGCTAAAAAGGTTTTCCAAAGATGATTGAACCAGCCTCCCCCTGAAAAGATTGACCACCTCATCAGATAATTTATATGCCTGATGCGTGTCATGAGTTACAAGAAAAATAGTAGCTCCATATTGCTGATTGACCGCTTTGATAACCTCCTCTAGTACTTGAATGCTTTTTTCATCCACATTAGAGGTAAATTCATCAAGGAAAAGCACCTGAGGTTTTATCGCAAGGGCCCTGGCTATAGCCACTCTTTGTTCCTCTCCACCTGACAACTCCTTTGCCTTTCTCTTTTGAAATCCATCAAGTCTTACCATTTTAAGACAGTCAGCCACTATATCAATTCTTTCCTCCTTTGTTCTATCTCGCACTCTAAGACCGTAATCGATATTTTTCTCAACTGTAGTATCAAATAAAATAGGGTTTTGAATAACCGTCGTCATCTTCTCCCTAATATCACTCATTAGGGTTCGATCAGCACATACATCTTTTTCTTCAAATAAAACCTTTCCTGAAGTTGGCTTTAATAGAAGGCCCAATATGTTCAAAAGAGTCGTTTTCCCCGATCCATTAGGGCCTAGCAGGGCATAAATCTTGCCTTTGTCAAAAGAAAGTTGTGGTATCTCCAGTACTTTCTTACCATTATATTCGTGAATCAAATTCCTAATCTCTATTAATGGAGACACTCGATTATTCATATTTATCCATCAGGTAGTTCTTTGTTGTAAGTAGCGAAGCATCATATTTACAGAAAATGCGACAGTTAAAAGTATCATACCCAGCGCAAGCCCCAGACTGAACTCTCCTTTACTCGTTTCCAGAGCAATAGCGGTGGTAATACTTCTGGTGTAAAATTTAATATTACCCCCAAGCATCATAGCAGATCCAACTTCGCCAATAATTCTGCCAAAACCAGCAATGATAGCAGCCATTATGGCAAAGCGTGCCTCCAACATGAGCACCAGTAATATTTGGTGGGGACGTGCACCAAGAGTAAGCGCGGTAACCCTGATCCTGGGGTCCATTCCCTGAATGGCAGAAATGGAAAGCGCCGTTATAATGGGAGTAGCCAGTATGAATTGGCCAATAATCATTGCGGTGGGTGTAAACAGAAGACCCAGCACACCAAAAGGCCCCTGTCTTGAGACGAGTGAAAACACAAAAAGACCTACCACAACCGTAGGCAATGCCATCAGAGTGTTACACAATGTAATTACTATTTTTTTACCTTTAAATTCATTGGCTCCTATGAGGAACCCAAGCGGTATCCCTATAAGGGAAGATAATACTATAGCTATGGATGACACACTGAGAGATACCCAGGTGCAATTCATAACCTCATGATCAAAGGTAATAATGAGCTTTAAAGCAGTAGTTAAAGCTCCCCATAGATACTCCATGATTACTTCCTTTAGCTAAACCCAGAGAGGCCACAGAGGTAATAGTAAGTCTACACAAGTTGAAAACTATTTTGTTAACCTCCCTCTGTGCACCCGGTGGTAGTTTAGTTAAAATTCAAGCTGAAAGCGAGCGAAAAACACATCTTCCCTATCATCATTAGCCTCTCTCACGTAGTCATCAAATTCCACGTGATTGTAGTTAAACATTATCCTCACCATATCATTCAAATACCAATTTAACCCTATAGTAAATCCTACCACATCATCAGTATATTGCGCTCTGTCAGCATATCCGTGGTCAAAAAAACCATCATCAATATCCAGCAAATCATAGCGGGCACAAATCTGCCATGCTCCCCAATCACCATGAGAGGGATCAAATATCTTTTTGGGTTTTATACGTTGAAAAGTAGCTTTAGAATTACTAAAAGCTTGTTTCTCACCTGTAATAAAATAGCTTAAAGATATGTAGGCCCCACTCATAGAGAGATCGTGTCGTTCTCCCCATAGATTTTTCAAGTCTTTTAAAGCTACTCTCATCCACTCCCCTTTTAGTGAAAAGGGTCCTATCATCCACGCAAGCTCTGTACCCACACGTCTCCTCTTTCCATCATGAACTACACCGTCATTAAACTGAAAGAATTCTGTATCCCCTGCAGTTTCTAAATCCCCTTTATTCCAGAAATAATCCCGATCATCAGAATACTCCATATCCTGTTTTCCATAGGTAGTAGAAAAACCAAGATGAAGACCTCTTAAGAGGGAGGGGCCTCTTTTTAGAAATGGGCTTATAGCTACCCGAGCAACAAGGTCTTTGTGTTCATCAATATCGCTTTCATTTGCTCTCGTCCCATTAAACACACCTACCCCATAACTCAATCCTATTGGAGAGTAGGCCCCATGCAGCATAATACCTACATCCCGGTCAGGAGTTAAATTGTCAACGGGGAGGGATCTTTCTATGAAGTCTATATATTTTGCAGAGGTTACCCTTTCTAAACTAAAGGGAGCCTTGAACTGTCCTATTTTCAATTGAGCATAGGGAAAGTAATTTACATTGATAAACCCATCTTTCAGCTTACTGTCTCCTTTACCAAAATCAGGCTGTACTTTGAATTCAAAATGATTATAGAGAGTGCCCGCAAGATAAATCCTGGCTCTGCTAATAAAGAATTCACTATTGCTGGGGTGACCGCTGTTATATCCTCGATAATCAGCAAATACTCTCCCTCCAAATTTTAATTTGAATTTTTTATCTTTCGTTTCCAGAAAGAATCCATTTTTGTATCCCATGTTGGGAATCTTCTCTTCCCAGCTTTTCACCTTTTGCACTACCTGCTTTTGTTCTTCAAGTTCATTTTCCTCCTCAGCAAA
>JAZFSJ010000006.1:0-5762 GCA_036446115.1 Thermodesulfobacteriota bacterium
AGGTACATCCTGCTTCCCCCGGAGATGATATGTGCTCCTTCTATGGGTATCCTTCGATGGATCTCATCGAACTTCCGTACTTTTATTTTACATGCTTGTGTAAAAAAGATAAGGTGCGGAAATCCCGGAGCATCCACGTATATCTCATGGACATTTTGATTGCACAACCATCTCGACACGTGCTTTAAGTCTGCTATGGAATCCTGGACATATGTATTTCTTACATGAGCATTGTATAGGGCAGTCGAAATCAACAAAACGAAAAGCAAAATAAAAACTGTTTTTGACCTGTGAGCTATCCAGACTAAAAACCAACCAATGGTAATAACAATAGGGATGCTGATGATTTCCAGATATCTTTCCTGACGCGGAATTGGAAGATAGTAGGGATCCCAATTGCTCGGCAGAAATTCAAGAACCGAAAACAAGCAAACAACCCACCAGAGCAATAAGAGGCTGTAAGCTCGGTTAGCATTTTTCCAAAGCAGGAAGACAAGGGCAGGTATGAAGAAGTAAAAGTACAATCCGAATTCAAAAAATTTTGCCTTGCCGAAGACCAAGGGTCCGAACATGTGCTGTGGATACTGTAGTAGCATAGCTTTTACGCTGAAGTCTCCCGAGGGGTAGAAATCCGGGACGTACTTTTCGTAGTAAAATCTTTCTGCATAGAAATGGCGAAGGAACTCACCTGTCTCAATCTTATAAAAACACAGGACAATAAAAAAGAAGAGGGCAAAAGAAACGTAAAACCAGAACTGGTTAAAATTTTTTCTGTAAAACACTATTTCAACAAAGGTGAAAGCTCCTATCACTCCGATCATAGCAAGCGAGGTCATTTTAAAAAGGTAGGAGACCACGAGAAAGAATCCGGCAAGAGCATACCATCTGCCTTGTTTTGAAATCTCTGACTCCCGTGCTTTTATGAATATGAGCACCACTAGACCCATGATGAAGGAAATAATGACGTCGTTGTCGAATGTCACAGAATTGTATACGCAGAAGGGATGGGCTGCGAGGGCAAGGGCAGCTATAATTCCCACCTGGCTGTTGAACAACCGCTTACCAAGGTAGTAAGCGACTAGGATGCTGCCGATGGATGCCAAAAATGTTGGAAGGATAAAGGCTATTTCGTTAATACCAAACAGCTTAAACGATCCTGCGACACTCAAAAGAAGTAGTGGTCTGTAGGCATATTGATTCAGATAATGGTAGCTAACCCACTGTCCTTGGAGGATTTGCTGCACTAAATTAAAATAGTGCAAGTCGTCGCCCAGAGCAAAGCCAATAAAGTACTTGATTCGAATCAATATGGCTAAGACAATGATAAAACCAATTCCGAAGAACTTACGATAGATTTCTTTATTACCCATATAGAAAAAACTTTCGAAACCTATTTTTATAATACTATAGATAAGAGTGCGCTCAGTCTGACGAAGAAAGCATACACACTAAATAACGGTGTATAATTACCACTAATAATCATCCGGGCATTGTCAGAATTGGCAGGATCATCTCCCGAGTCAAAACCAACCATAAAAAAAACATCTGAGAAAGAATACATGAATTTAAATAGAAATAATATTCATCCATTCACTGTTAATTGATTAGAAAAACAAATATTTCACCAAAGTATATACATATCTAAACCACACTTTCTTAAGGCTGATTTTAGAGTATCCCTTCTTTCTCTCGTACTCATGACTGGGAACCTCTGCCATTCTGAAACCCTTTTTTAAGGTCTTCATGATCATCTCTTGTTCAATAGTGGTAATATTTTCTTCAAGGCCCAACTGCTTCATTACCTCAGTTTTAATGGCACGGAAACCATTCTGACTTTCACTAAGCTTTACTTTAAACTTCCAGTTGATACAGGCGGTAATAAAGGAACTACCCATCAGGCGAAAACATTCATCAAAGCCACCATGGAGTTCGCTGGATCCCCCAATAAGACGAGATGCAGAGACATGATCTGCTTCGTCTTTTAAGATGGGTTCTACCAGTTTAGGGATATCCCTTGCGTCATGAGAGCCATCGGCATCAATAAAAACAATGATATCACCGTTTACAAAATTAACCACATGACGAAGGGCAGCCCCCTTCCCTTTTTTGTTATCCAAGATAACCTTTACACCCACCCCTTCAGCAATCTCTCGTGTTTTATCTTTTGAGTGGCCATCAACTACTATAATTTCATCGGCATAAGGCTTACATCCCTCGATAATCTCAGCTATCATACCCTCTTCGTTGAGCGTAGGTATGACCACAGAGACTTTTGATTTAGCTATATCCATTATTTCCCCTCCAATAGTTTCACTTAAACGGACAAGAAGACCTTATAACTAACGAAATATAAACGAAATTCAAAAATAAGTAAAGTTCATATTGGACAAGTCGATATATTATTAAAAAATACAATCCCTGTAAACTCCATTAGATACTTTGGATGTGGTATAAAACCCACAAAAACCTACTATTTTTTTATCATATTAAAAACGGATTCTACAAAAATTTATATTTCCAAAGTGGTTGTTTCCTAACGGGGATAAAATATTATATCTTGACCCTCATATTAAAGTAGTGTTATATTTATGTAAGAAATCATCTATCGCTACATTAGACACTAAAAACCCAAAGAAAGGCTGAGAATCATATGGTCCAAATTGAAGGGAAAGAGCCTATCGAAATACCTGAAATATTACCCCTTATCCCAGTAAGAGACATCGTTATTTTTACTTACATGTTTCTGCCCTTATATGTAGGAAGAGAGTCATCCATTATTGCCGTTGACGAGGCATTGGATAACGACCGCTTAATTCTCCTGGCTACTCAAAAGGACCCCAACAATGATAACCCTATACCCGGAGATATATACTCTGTGGGTACTGTAGCTATGATTATGAAGAAGTTTAAACTTCCTGATGGGAGAGTTAAAATCCTTGTGCAGGGACTGGTTAAAGCTACTATTAAAGAATATAAAAAACAAAAACCTTATTTCCGGGTTGCAATAAATCAAGCACCAGATCCCGTCATCTCGGATATTGCTCCGGAAGTAGAAGCCCTTATGAGGAATGTAAAAGAACAGTGCGAAAAGATCTTATCACTCAAAGGACTCGTTTCCACAGAGGTTATTGAAATTTTAGATAATGTTGACGAGCCAGGCAGACTTGCTGATCTCGTTGCTTCCAACCTGAGATTAAAGATAGAAGAATCTCAACAAATATTGGAGCTAATCAATCCCCTCGAGAGACTCAATAGGGTCAATGAACATCTCACCAAGGAACTTGAAGTTTCCACCATGCAAGCCAAAATCCAATCTCAGGCCAAAGAAGAGATGACCAAGTCTCAAAGAGAATATTTCTTAAGAGAGCAATTAAGGGCTATAAAATCAGAACTGGGTGATATTGATGAGAAGGCGTCTGAGATTAATGAATTCTCTCAAAAAATAAAAGCAGCTAAGATGCCACCCGAGGTTGAAAAGGAGGCAAGAAAACAGCTAGGAAGGTTAGAGCAGATGCACACCGATGCGGCAGAAGCCTCTATTGTCAGAACCTACCTGGACTGTTTAGTGGAACTTGCCTGGAGCAAAAGCACCAAAGATAATCTTGAAATTAAAAAGGCAAAAAAGGTGCTGGATGAGGATCACTATGATTTAGAAAAGGTTAAAGATAGACTATTAGAATATCTTGCAGTAAGAAAACTAAAGAAAAAGATGAAAGGCCCTATTCTTTGTTTCGTTGGTCCTCCCGGCGTTGGTAAAACCTCCCTAGGGAAATCGATTGCACGGGCTTTAGGAAGAAACTTTACCAGGATTTCTCTGGGAGGAATCCGTGATGAAGCTGAAATCCGAGGTCATCGGAGAACTTATATAGGAGCTTTGCCGGGCAGAATCATTCAAGGGATTAAACAGGCAGGCAGTAACAATCCGGTTTTTATGATGGATGAAATAGACAAGGTCGGAGCTGATTTTCGGGGAGACCCTTCAGCTGCGCTCCTTGAGGTTCTGGATCCGGAGCAAAATTTTGCCTTCAGTGATCACTATCTCAATCTTCCCTACGATCTCTCGAATGTAATATTTATTACTACTGCTAATCTAGTTGACCCTATTATTTCTGCCCTTAAAGACCGGATGGAAATAATCAATATTTCAGGATACACTGATGAAGAAAAATTAATGATCGCTAAAAAATTCCTGATCCCCCGTCAGTTAGAAGAAAATGGTATTAGTGATAAACATGTAAAACTTACCGATAAAGCTATCCTTATGATCGTTTCCCATTACACTCAAGAATCAGGTTTAAGGAATCTGGAACGGGAGATTGCCAGTATTTTTCGAAAAGTTGCAAGAAGCATTGCTGAAAACAAACACAAACTTAACAGCATTACCCCCGATAACCTCCATAAGTATCTGGGGGTTCCTAAACACTTGCCGGAGGGAGAGCAAGAAGTCAGTCAAATAGGAGTTGCAACTGGATTAGCCTGGACTCAAGCAGGTGGAGAGGTGCTTCATGTTGAAGCCTCAACCATGAAAGGCAAAGGGAATCTTACCTTAACCGGTCATCTGGGTGATGTCATGAAAGAATCAGCACAGGCAGCTTTAAGCTATGCCCGCTCAAAAGCAAATGAATTACACATCTCTCCTGATTTCTACGAAAAAATAGATGTGCACGTCCACGTACCAGCCGGTGCAATCCCCAAAGATGGACCGTCAGCAGGAGTTACTATGGCTACAGCTCTTGTTTCTACCCTAACTAAAACACCCGTTAAAAAGGACGTAGCAATGACGGGAGAAATTACCCTGAGAGGGAGAGTGTTACCTGTAGGAGGTCTAAAAGAGAAGTCCCTGGGAGCTATACGGGCAAAGATAAAAACCATTATTATTCCAGAAATGAATAAAAAAGATCTAGAAGAAATACCTCCAAACATCAAAAAGAAACTGAACTACGTGTTTGCCCGTACTATGGACGATGTCCTCCATAATGCTTTATTAAATGGTAAAAGAAAAAAAACTACAAAAAAGAAGAAGTAGGTGGACATCAAAGATATAGGTGAGTTAAAACTCATTCAAAGGATTGCCGATAACTATCGATCATCTCTCTCCTCTATTGTAACTGGCATAGGCGATGATGCCGCGGCGCTTAGAATTTCAGAAAATAATATCCTCCTCACAACCTGCGACCTTTTGCTAGAAGACGTTCATTTTAATCTCAATTTCACCGATAGCTATCAACTGGGCAGGAAATCTCTTGCTGTCAATTTAAGCGATATTGCTGCTATGGGAGGTACTCCTCTTTTCTTCCTAGTCTCCTTAGCGCTACCACCTCATCTCCCGATAGAATTCATCGATGATCTCTATCGTGGCATGACAGATCTCGCAGACGAATTTGACACTAAGCTTGTAGGAGGAGATACAAACACCTCACCCGATAAACTGATGATCAATATCACCTTGCTTGGTGAAGCCAATCCTGATCACCTTCTTAAACGCAGTGGTGCACAGGTGGGTGATTCCATCTTTGTGACTGGTACATTGGGAGATGCTGCACTAGGTTTTTTCATCCTAGAATTTGATAAAAATATGAACAGGCCTTATTCTCATAATACTCTGACTTACAAACACCTATCCCCATATCCCAGAATTAAAGAAGGAATAAGTATAGCAGAAAACCGATTAGCCTCTGCCATGATTGACATTAGCGATGGTCTCCTTATTGACTTAAGACGGATTCTCACACTCAGTAAGCTAGGAGCTACTATCTATATTC
>JAZFSJ010000007.1:0-6724 GCA_036446115.1 Thermodesulfobacteriota bacterium
CTGATGGCAGATCATGCAGGCATCTTTACTCTTATCAGCTGTCATAGTCTTAACCCTACCATTGTGGATTTCCCAATGCCCATGACAGACTTCACAGTTAACCGTTGCATGACTGCTATCCTGCCAATTACCATACTGCGTTTCATGACAATCTTTACAAAAAGAAGACCCCAGATGCACCAGGGGAAGATTCATCTGCTCTTTTATATTGTCGCCCCGATAGTGCCCATAATTACCAAACGATTTAGGAATCAGGAGTGATCGCACCACCAGGAATCCCACTGCCAGCACTAAAATAATGATCAACAACCTTGTAATATGTTTCCCGGGTGACACCACTATCTCCTTAACCTTTAGTCTGTTGAGTTTCCTTACCGTTCTTTGACTTTAAAAAGCCTTTTATAATCCAGACGACAATGGCAATAAGTACAGCAAGTAGAATAAGAATATTTACTAGCTCAATAGAAAAGACCAGCGGCTGGTTTTTTAAAGAGGGATCTAGGTGAAAGGGACCAAAGACAAGCTTCCCAGCTTTTGCCGTAACCGCGTGACACTGTCCACAGTACGTCTCAGTCAGAGGATTATCACCATGCCCTATTGCCTGGGTATAGTGGCAATTGACACACTCGGAAGAATCGAACCGGTTTGAAATATCAGATTTTCTGTGGGCTGAAATTCTAAATACAGCCAGCTTGTTGAATAATTTATCCGAAGGTTCTCTCTCCTTATGGCAGGAAAGACAAAGCGATTTTATATTCCCTTTGTAGACAGATGATTCAGGGTCATCTTTAGTCTGTATCGCGTGCGGGGGATGGCAGTCAGCGCAATCAGGTTTTCTTCTACCCTCACTCACTTCAGAAGTATAGTGGGCTGTTTGATGATAGTTGTCAACCACTTCCTCATGACATTCACCACAGTCTACCTTCTGCAACCCTTTTTCAGGATGGGTCTCAGGTGTGGCGTCGGCATGGCAATCATCACAGACCAATCCCACTACCTCGAAGTGAACATCCTTTTCCCACTTCTCTTGGTCCACGTAGAGTGAAGAAACATTCTCTGGTATGGTTTCAGCAGACCGTCCATAATCCTTATGACATACCAGACATTCACTGTCTTCATAGGCACTTACATCCTGGCAGGTAAAAAGAGTAAGAAGTGATAAAACCATTACCAAAAACGCAAGTACACTATGCAATGTTTTTAAAAATCTCCTCATAGCAAAAGTCTCTCTATCAATCCGTACCGACATCTTTTTTCTCTAATGCCTCTAAAACCAGTTCTGCCAGATCGCGCACCTTAAAGGACTCTTCCTTCTCCTTATCTTTGGTTGCATCTTCAAGCATGGTGAGACAGAAAGGACAGGCAGTAGCTGCCATGTTTGCTTTGGTCTTGATGGCATCCTCAAAACGCAGGTGGTTTATCCTTTTTCCCTGGTGCTCTTCCATCCACATCCGGCCCCCACCTGCACCACAGCAAAAACTCCTCTCAAAACTGCGTTCCATCTCAACCAGCTTGGTTCCAGCAATATCGCTCACGACTTTCCGGGGCTCACTGTAAATGGCATTATATCGGCCGAGATAACATGAATCGTGATAGGTAATAGTCTGATTGATTGAGTTTTTAAGCTTTAACTTTCCCTCAGCAATCAACCTAGCAATAAACTCACTATGGTGATACACCTCATAGCTACCGCCAAACTGGGGATACTCATTCTTTATAATATTATAGCCATGGGGGCAGGTGGTCACGATCTTTTTGATCCCGTACTTTTTCATACACTCTATGTTTTCCTGGGCGAGGGTCTGGAAGAGATACTCATTGCCCATCCTGCGGGCTGAATCACCGCAGCATTTCTCCTCCGCACCCAGGATACCGAAATTCACTCCTGCCGCCTGCAGGATTTTCACAAAGGATACCGCTACTTTTTTACTGCGATCGTCAAACGACCCCGAACACCCAACATAGTATAGGACATCAATATCTTTCTCTTCAGTCTCAGAGAGTATCTTCACACCCATGGACTTGGCCCAATCACCTCTGCTGGCCAATCCGATCCCCCAGGGGTTACTGTTTACTTCCAGGTTCTTAAACACCCCGGCAACTTCAGAGGGGAAACTACTTTCCATCATCACCAGGTAGCGTCTTAAGTCAACCACTTTAGGAATCTGCTCCACAAACACCGGGCACTGTTCCATACAGGCCATACAGCTGGTACAGGCCCAGAGTTCGTCGGCGGTAACTGCACTGCCCATAATGGGAGTGAGCTCGTTATCACTTCCTTCTTGGGCATTTCCTCCCAACAACTTTGCTCCCTCTGTCTTTAAGTGGTTTTTTAAATCCTGAATGATTTTCTTAGGCGTGAGCGGTTTTTCTGAAAGATAGGCAGGACATTGGTCCTGACACCTCCCGCATCGGGTACAGGCATCAAGGTCAAGCAACTGCTTCCAGGTAAATTCATTGATGGTGGTCACCCCATAGGTTTCCGCGGTCTCAAAATCGGTTATGGGAGTCAACTCACCCTTGGGCCCGGTTGACCTTAAAAAGATATTGAGAGTAGAACTCACCACATGGAAGAGCTTTGAATAGGGGAGATAGGCAATCAATCCCAGAACCAGGAAGAAATGAATCCTCCAGAGGAGACGGTGGAGAAATACGGCAGCGCCCCCGCCTGTAAGCCCGATGTACGAAAGTATCTTTGAGGTAATAAGACCTACCGGATTCCAGATCGCATCCGGTGGAGTGGTGATACCGATGCGGAACCCCTCGATCAAAAATCCCAGGAAGAATATAGTAGTGACCAGGATAAGCGCTATGGCATCGTCCGCCGTGTTGTCCAAACGGTCAGGCTTTAATATATACCGCCTGAAAATGGCCAAGAGGCACCCCAACAGAGCACATGCACCAATGATATCAAGTGCACAGGAGAAAAATCTGCCAAAGGTACCGGGAAGAGTAAAGGGGCATTGGGTGATAACGATAATTGCCAGAGGAATACAGAATCCAACTAAAATGAAAAGGTGCATTATGCCGGGATAGGATTCCTTGAAGAAGTATTTCTGCACTACCCCATAGCGTACTGCTGCCCAAATATTACTCACTAAAGAGCCACCCCGTTTTTCCTCTTTCCCTATCAACCAGAGACGAACGTGGCCATAGATGCCGTAGCAAAACAGCGCAAGCACGACTAGAATCAAGAGAAGGTCCAGTAGACTAATCATTTAAGTACCTTTTTTACTGTCAATTACAAAGGCGAGGGAAGTAAAGATCAAAGCAAACAATAAAAATGCATCCAAAGTTCTCTACTCCTTCTTAAAAAAGAAAGAAACTTGAATGCATCTACTAAGAATTATCAAAAAGAGTTTGGCAAACCAAAATACCCCTTAATACATAAGATTGTTCGCTCTGCGCACAATTCACTCAGCTAATGCGATGAGATACGCTACTCTTTCTTTAACTTCTTAATCTCTTCTGTTAACTTAGGGACAACCTTCATGAGATCGTCGCAAATTCCGTAATCACACTTCCCGAATATCACCGCATCAGGGTCTTTGTTGACTGCCACAATATATTTGGAAGTTCCCATTCCTGCATAGTGCTGGATGGCACCGGAAATACCACAGGCAATGTAGAGGTTAGGTGACACAACTTTACCGGTCTGTCCCACCTGGTCGGATTGTTGCCTCCACCCGGCATCTACTGCTGCCCTGGAAGCCCCAACGGTCGCATTAAGCACCTCCGCCATTTCTTCAAGAATCTTAAAATTCTCAGGCCCCTTCATTCCCCGTCCGCCGGACACGATGTTTTCAGCCTCGGTAAGGTCCACCTTTTCACCTGCCATCTTTGACACCTCAACCACCTTAGCCTTAATATCATCCGCGCCAATCTCAGCCGCAACCTTTACAATCTCCGCCTTGCGCGATGCATCCGGCTCACTGGGAATGAGTACATTCGGTCGAACGGTTGCCATCTTGGGTGCTGCATCCGAAAATCCTACATCTGCATATGCCTTACCGGCATACATCGGTCTCCTTACTACAAACTGATTACTATCATCCAATTTAATCTCTGTACAATCCACAGCTAAGCCTGCTTCCAAGCGAGCGGACAGCCGGGGAAAAAGGTCTTTCCCGGTAACGGTAGTCCCACCCAGTAAAATTGAAGGCTCATGCTGTTTGGCCAGGTCGGCCAATGCCTTGGCATACCCCTCTGTTGTATAGTCTTTGAGTGCTGCGTTTTCAACTACATATACCTTATCCGCACCGTAAGAAGCAAACTTTTCGGTCAGTGCCTCTACCTGATCTCCTAAGATTACTGCACAGAGTTCTTCTCCCACCTTATCAGCTATCTTTCGCGCCTCGCTTAAAATTTCATAGGCTACCTTTCTTACCTTGCCTTCACTATGTTCTGCAAAAACCCAAATTCCTTTTGCCATGATTATACTCCTTTCACGATCTCTATATTACTTTTGCTTCTTCTCTTAGTAGTTTTGCTAATTTTGGTGCTGTCTCTTCCGCTGTCTCTCCCTCGATCATCTTACCAGCCTCTCTCGGCGGGGGAGAGTACATTTTAATAATCCGAGTTTTAGCCCCAGCTACTCCTATACTATTTGCATCAAGACCCAAATCTGCAACCTTTACTGACTTTATCTCTTTCTTCTTAGCCTTCATGATACCAGGGAGCGAGGCATACCGTGGCTCATTCAAACCTTTCTGAGCAGTTAAAACAGCAGGTAAAGGAACATCAAGAATTTCCTCACCGCCCACAATCTGTCGATTCACCTTTGCACTCTTCTGATCATCGGAGACCTCAACCTTGGTCACGATGCTTACCTGAGGAATGCCTAACATCTCGGCAAGGGTCGAGCCAACCATTGAAAGGTCGTCATCAATCGCCTGCTTACCACAGAAGATTAGATCATACTCCATGCCTTTTATGGAACTTGCCAGGGCCTTAGCGGTACTGAAGGCATCCCCGCCTTCAAACGCAGGATCATCTAAATGTACTGCTTTATCCACACCCATAGCCAGTCCAGTCCTTATGGCCTCAACGGCCCGTGCAGGACCCAAACACACAATTGTCACCGTACCGCCAAACTTCTCTTTTAACTGCAGTGCCTCTTCTACTCCATACTCATCATAGGGATTTATCACAAACTTGATATCGCTGTCGATAATTCCCGATCCGTCCGGCTTAACCCTAATCTGAGCTTCGGTATCCGGAACCTGCTTCATACATACAATAATGTTCATATTAAACCCTCCTTACATCCTACAATATTTAATCTTATGCCTTTATAACTCCTTTGATAAATATATCACTTATCTGCTTTGCAGTCTCATCCACACTATATCTTTTGGCTACCGATAGTACCCAGTAGCGTCCCATTTCATCCAGAGCACCAAAAAAGGCCCTCTTGGCTATGCCTGTATTGATATTCTCTTTAAACACTCCCTTTTCCTGACCTTCCCGTATGATATAGGCAAATATATTCAGGTAATCCATATAGTGATCCTTAACGTACTCCCTCATAAACTTACTGCTCTGCCTTAGTTCAACCTGCGCTACCTCTGCCCAATCCTGATTCTCGGTAATCATATTCAGATGCTTAAAGGCAAACATTTTTACCTTTTCTATTGGATCCTTACACTTGTCGAGTTCCTTCTTCATACTATTAATCATCTTCTTCATCTCGCTCTCAAAAACGGAAATGAGAATATCATCTTTGTTTTTAAAATAAAGATAGATTGTACCATCAGCTACCTCTGCCTCTTTGGCAATCTCCGAGACTCTTGAGTTATAAAACCCCTTCTTTGCAAACACCTTAAGGGCGGCCTTTATAATCTTCTGATGCTTATCCCCATTTTTTACGCTGGTATTATTCATAAGTTCCCAATTATTATAAAAATTTAATGACTAATATAAAATGAATGAACAATCATTCAGCAAATTATCATAGTAGCCTCTAGCTGTCAAGTCTTAAGTGACTTTTCAGATGAAGATTATTAGTATATTATTAATCTATTTAAAAGATATTCGTTGCCAGTTTATCAACCATATTGGGGGCTTTATTTTGTTTGATATAGTAGCTTATACCTCATTTTCCAACCCCACTTCACATAACAACTTGACTTTACTCTCTATTTTGGATAAAGTGCGTCATACTTGGCCACCAAGCTAACTAACCACAATTGTTAGTACTTTCATGCTTGACATCCACCAATTAGAGATCTTCTCCAAGGTCGCCGAGCTCAAGAGTTTCTCCAAGGCAGCTCAAGAAATGTGCCTCACCCAGCCCACCATCAGCCAACATATGTCTTCTCTTGAGAGCTACCTTGGGACAAAACTTTTTGACAGGTTGGGAAAAGAGGTTGCCCTTACCAAAGCGGGGGAAGTTCTCTACCGCTACGCAAAACAGATCACCGCTTTGAGAAGAGAAGCTCTGCAAGCTATTGGGCACTTCCTGGGCAAGAAAAGCGGGCATCTTACTCTGGGGGCAAGTACCATCCCCGGGGAGTATATCTTGCCACCCCTTCTGGGGCAATTCAAAAAGCAATACCCGGAAATTAGGACCACCCTAAGAATTGGAGACACCGAGGAGATCGTAGATGAACTACTCAACAATAAAATTGAGTTAGGAATAATAGGAGCAAAGATTACCCACTCCCGCCTGAAGTACAACCCTTTTGTTGAGGATGAACTGATTGTCGCAGTTCCCAAAGGTCAC
>JAZFSJ010000008.1:0-3758 GCA_036446115.1 Thermodesulfobacteriota bacterium
ATGAAAAGATTATTTATCCTTGTACTGAGTGTATTGCTTGTTGCTGCTGTTTCCTTTACAGTTGGCGCCGCAGATAAGTACGAGCAGTACGTGGCTTCCCTGCCGGCCGGGTATCAACCCGTGCCAATGGACTGCTTTAAGCAGGCTATGAAAGAGGGTCAGGTCAACATTTATGACTGGGCTGAGTGGTGGCCTGAGGAGATGTATGAGAACTATTCCAGGGAATTCGGGATTAAGATCGTCAGGGATAACTATGCTTCCTATGATGAGTTGGTGACAAAGTATAGGCTGAATCCCAAGGCCGGCTACGATTTTTTGCTCCCCGACCCCGTAGCATTCAAACAGTTGCAGGCTCTGGGCGTAGTATTGAAGCTTAACCATAACTGGATCCCCAATGTGAACAAATACCTAAATGAAGGTATTAAGAAATTGCAATTCGATCCCGGTTACAAGCACGGTGTTCTTACCTACACTTCTCTTAACGGTTATGCCATTGATACGAAATACGTCGATGAAAATGATCCCCGCCATGGCTCCTGGGCCTTTATTTTCGATGCTCCGGGGGATTTAAAGGATCATGGCAGGCTGGTTTTGAAGGATAACATGTTCCAGGTTATCGGAACTGCATTGAAATACCTGGGTTACTCCTACAATTCCGATAATGAGGGGGAGTTGGCCAAGGCAAAAGAGCTTTTGCTTAAGGTTAAACCCTGGGTGCTGGCTTATGACGGTTGGCCCAAGAGGATGATTCTTGAGCAGGAGACCTGGGTTACCGCTCCCTTTTCCACAGGGGATTATTTGAAGCTTGCCGATGATGTCCCGACACTTAAGGTATTTCTGGCCAAAGAGGGGACCGTAATGAGGGGAGCTTTAATGACCATACCCAAGTCAGCACCTCACCCGGCAGCGGCCCACCTTTGGTTAAATTTTGTTTTCAGGCCTGATGTAAACCTTGCCCTGTGCGGAAGAACCGGTCGTATCCCTACTCATACGGAAGTAGGCGACAAGCTTCCTGAAAAGGTTAGGAAATGGCCCGGCGTTGAAACTCCTCCAGGGTATATGAATAAATGTGAGCTGCCGGCGCCTTCGTCCTATACAGGAAAAGGGCTCGAAATTAGAGCTGCTATCTGGGAAGATCTGAAGAGATAAAACAGTATAGGGAAGGGGTGGGCTTACACGCCCCTTCCCTATTTTTTTATTTACCCTCCAAGCATTAATAAATATAGTAATAGAGTATAATTGTGCTTAACACCGGAGTAATGCATTGCAGCTCAATAATTTCATTGAAAAGAACAAAAAGAGAAGTGGAAAAGGTCTAAAAAAGTTCCTGGCAGCGCATGCCCACCTGCCATATGTAGGGCCTATTTCAATCTGGATTATCCTGTTTGTAATTGCGCCTCTGGGTGTTGTTCTTTATTTCAGTTTCCTCACCAGGAGCCCTGTAGGAAAAATTATAAATATCTTTACCCTGGAAAACTATCAAAACTTCTTTCAAGGGAAATATGGGATAATCTTCTTAAAAACTCTCCTTTACTCGTTTGAGACAAATATACTGTGCCTGTTTTTAGGCTATCCAATTGCTTACTGGATAGTAAAGTATGGAGGAAGATGGAAAACTACCCTCATATTCTTTGTAATTCTGCCTTCCTGGACCTGCTATCTCATAAGATTGTATGCACTAAAAACGATAGTTGGAAGGGCGGGGCTTATAAACAGCCTTCTTTTAAACCTTAATCTGATTTCATCACCGCTGGAGATATTATACAATCCTTATGCTGTAGTTTTCGGTCTGGTTTACACTTGGCTTCCTTTCATGATTCTTCCCGTTTATGCTTCACTTGAGGGACTTGATCCATCCATATCAGAGGCCTCTGTGGATTTGGGCGCAACCCCATTCCAGAGGTTTTTCACTGTAACTCTACCATTAACTAAGGGTGGCATAATCGCAGGCAGCATACTGGTTTTTATTCCGACCTTGGGTGAGTGGCTCGTTCCCATGTTGCTGGGTGGGGCTAAAGTAATGATGGCTGGGAATCTGGTTTATCATTATTTTGTAATAATAGGTAATGTTCCTGCTGGATGCAGTGTTGCTACAGTATTGACTTCCCTGGTCCTCCTCATAATCTATCTTTCTATTAAATTCGGGGGAGAGGGGGCTTTGGAGAGAATAGTATGAAATCATCCGACAGATCAACAATAACTTTAACTGTGCTAACAGTGCTGGTATACATGATCATGTGGGCGCCTGCCATAGTCCTTATTGTTTTTTCCTTCAGCAGCAACAAGTACGGTATTAGTTGGGAGAATTTCACCACCAGATGGTACTTTGAGCTCCTCAGTAATGTAGGAGTAAGAAAGGCTCTGGCTAGAAGCGTCTTTATAGCCCTGGTGACTGTGGTTATTGCTACAGTGACAGGCACTCTAACCGCCTATGGATTGTATAAGTTTAAGTTTCGCGGCAAGGGCACTTTAAGGACCGTTATCCTGCTGCCCATTATTATACCTTATATAGTGACAGCCGGTTCCCTGCTGGTCTATTTTACCAGGGTAATTCACATTCCCTTAGGGTATATAACCGTTATAATAGCTCATGTTAGTTTCAGCATACCATTATCCGTCTTTGTTGTTCTGGGAAGGATGCAGAGAATCAACTGGACCTTAGAAGAGGCCTCAATGGATCTCGGAGCCAATAAATTAACCACATGGAGGAAAATAACCATACCACTGCTGCTGCCCGCTATTATCGCTTCTGCGGTGCTAATTTTCCCCTGGTCTTTCAATGATTTTACAGTCACTTACTTTACAGCGGGAGTCGGTATTACCACTTTACCGATCTATGTTTTTTCACAGATTCGATTTGGCACAATTGGCCCCGTAATTAACACGATTGGCACCATCTTTATACTGCTTCCAGTCATCGGACTATTATTAATGAACTTTTTTCAGAAAAAGGAGATGCTTTAAAATTTCTCAGGAAGGAAAGAGATGAACAACAGGGATAGTATTTATTGTGTAGAGTTAAAAAACGTGGTCAAGAGGTTTAAGACAATTACTGCCGTGGACCACGTCAGTATTAATGTAGAACAGGGAAAGGTGTTTTCACTTTTAGGTCCCAGCGGCTGTGGGAAGACCACAACCTTGAGGCTTATCGCTGGATTAGAGCTTTTGGATGAAGGAGATGTCTTAATCGACGGTATTGTGGTCAATGATATACCCCCGTACAAAAGGGAGTGCAGCACAGTATTTCAAAACCTGGCTCTATTCCCTCACATGACCATGGAAGATAATATCGCTTATGGCCTGGAAAGAAGGAAAGTCCCCAAACCTGAAATAAATAAAAGAGTAGGGGATATGCTTGATCTTATGGGTCTGATCGATATGGAGAAACGTCGACCAAGCCAGCTCAGTGGGGGACAGCAGCAGAGGGTCGCCCTGGCAAGATCTTTGATATTAAGGCCAAAGATTCTCCTTTTGGATGAACCTCTGGCTTCTTTAGACAGGAAGCTGAGAAAGGAGATGCAGATAGAGTTGAAGCGAATTCAGCAGGAGGTAGGAATAACCTTCCTCTATGTGACACATGACCAGAAAGTGGCTTTAAGCATATCTGATATTATAGCAGTGATGAAAGATGGAAAACTTGAACAGGTGGGATCTCCTAAAGCGATCTATGAAACGCCACGCACGATGTTTATCGCCGCTTTTATGGGAGCAATCAATATCTTTCCTGGAAAAGTATCAGCTTGTGGTAATGGCAAGAT
>JAZFSJ010000009.1:0-3672 GCA_036446115.1 Thermodesulfobacteriota bacterium
TGAGAGCTCTACCGGATGAGGTATATCAAGCAGTCAACTCCATGAGAGAATCCCTTGATATGAGTCCTATAAAAAAATTATAAAGAGAGATTTACCAGAAAACGAGACTTGACAGATTTGATAATGTTGAATAATATATACCATATTCCAATATATTGCATATTATTGTTAATCTAATGCTTTAGAATTGAAAGGAGTAAAACATGAAAAAGTATGATCTCATTGTAGTAGGGGCTGGCCCTTCCGGACTGCTTGCTGCTAAAGCTGCAGGTAATGCCGGACTTGAGGTGGCACTCATAGATAGGAAAGCTGATCTCACTCGTCTTGAGAGGTTGTGTGGTCAAACAATCGTTTCCATGAATGATTACTATTTCGATGACCTTGCCTTTTATAACCCTAAAGAAAAAAAGATGGGGTTTTCCAAAAATGGGTTTTCCTTTAGTTATGACGGTCCCGTCAAAAATTGCTACGCCTGGCACCTCTATTCCCCCAACGGCACTCTCCTGCCCTTTGGTCTGCCGGAAGAAACCAGAAAAAAGGGAGATGATGGAGCCATAGGGATTGCCTTTGACAAGGAAATCCTTTTTAAGTGCCTTTTGGAAGAAGTTCAAAAAGCAGGAGTGGAAATTTTCCCAGGGGTTGATATTCGTGAGGTCTCAACTATCCCTGACGGAGTAAAAGTGAGTAGCAAAGATAAAACCTTTGAAGGCAGCTACCTAATTGCAGCAGACGGGGCTAATTCAAGGATTGCCAGGATACTGGGGTTTAATAAGGACAGAACATTCTACAGTTATCTCCTGGTTAAAGGTGGGTATTTGCGCAATGTTAAACCACCAGAACCTGATACTATGTACTCCAGCTTTACATTCAAACCGGTTGCCCCCGGTTACATGTTTATGCTGCCACGTGTCTATGAGGATGATTTCACCGTTGCCTTCATTACCCTTGACCCTAGAGTCGGTCTCGATGAAGTAGCTAACTATTTTATGAGCGAAAATCCCTTTTTCTCAAAGTGGTTTAAAGATTCTAAATGGGTAAAACAACTTGCATTTTCACAATATATATTCACACCCGTTAATGAACCTTACAAGGACCGTGTTCTTCTTGCCGGGGACACCGGTTCATGTCAGGAATTAGAGAATTCCGGGGCCATGATTAGTGGCTGGAAGGCCGGTAATGCTGTAGCTGCAGCAGTAAAAGAGGACAAATTTGGCATAGCATCACAGGGTATATCCCACTACCTCGATTGGTGGAAAACCGTTTATTTAGAAGGTCATCGACATGAAGACTATCTCATGAATTTCGCCATGCCATACGTTATAGATAATGAAGAAGATATAAATTACATTTTCAACCTGGCAAAAGAGCCTTTGCCTCCCTGCTGGAACCCCTATGCAGTAATTAAACATCTTGGCCAGCTTATCCAAGGCCTGATCCCTACCATCCAGGAAGAAAGGCCTGATATTTTACCCAAATTAGCAAAGATGTCACAGCCTATGACCGAAATTCTTGCACCAACAACTAAAGCATGTGAACCACTTATGGAACTAGATTAGTATTTACCATAACAGAGGTATTTCAAACAACATATTCACTCCGATTCTCAAATAGTACTACTTCTTGTTGTGGTTTCTATCTTGACACACAAGAGGAACTTTCCTATACTTGCCCTATCAAAAAGCGAGTTCTTATCAATCAATTTCTAAAAAATCTATGAATGGAAGGCAGGTTATGGCTACAAATGTTCAAATTAGTCTAAGTCAAAAAGACATCATCGATGCGGTAAAAAAGATGAAGAAAAAGGACAGGGAATCTTTTCTGGAAGATCTCCTTGCAGCCACTTCACCTGAATATCTGACAAGTATTCGAGAGGCTCGTGCTGACTACAAAACTGGCCGAACAATGACCCACAAAGAGGTTTTTGGTGAGTGAGATATAATCTTGTATATACAAAGAGAAAAGAAAAGGGGTCAAATCTTCCCATGACTCATAAAATTGAATGTAGTAAGAAGTTTATATGTCAAGACCATTAAGAATCCAATATCCAAATGCTTGGTACCATGTAATGAACAGGGGAAGACGTGGTGAGTAGTAGTGTGGGAAGTGTAATAGAGAGGATGAGAATGCAGATTCTCAAGGATAAGAGACTAAGAAAGAGGATTGCAGAATTAGAGAAAAAGTTAATAATGAGCCAAGAGCAGATTTGACCCCTCTTTAAAAGTAACCCCTAGATATTGGAGGGGCTGAATAATAAATACTTTTCATTATCATTTTGATTAATAATTCCCTGTACTTTTTTCTTAGGATAACTTTCAAGGGTCCTCTGACGAAAAGATTAAAAGTAATGTCCTCCACATGAAGAATAAAGATGAGTCCTCATTGGATGAGGGTAACGAATTTGATGAGTTGCTCCAGCCAAGACGCAAGCCTAA
Organism: Thermodesulfobacteriota bacterium; assembly: GCA_036446115.1. GTDB lineage: Bacteria > Desulfobacterota > WTBG01 > WTBG01 > WTBG01 > JAZFSJ01. Next base: position 2,433 of record JAZFSJ010000009.1, read on the forward strand.
TCTGAAGGGTCTTGTGACTCTCGGTGCTGGAGTTGCTATCGGTAGTGGGATAGGATTGATATTTGGAATAACCACGGCTGCCATGATGGCTACTGCTTCAAAGGTTGTTGCTTGGGGTGTAGTACCCAAAATTACTGGAGTAATTGGTGGTGCTGCAGGTCTGCGATGGGGGTTACGTAAATATCAAAGAAACGGTAGGCTTGACAACAGTTCTTCTAAAAAGGGTTGACAATTCTTGCCGATTGTTATAGTTTTTTATTGGCGTGATGCACACACGCTATTCCATTCAAGATTGCCCTGATGCTTTTAGCATTGGGGCGTTTTTTATGTAATATATTGTAGTGTTCTTCTCAACCAAAAACCTTAATATACTGCTGCGAACACCACCCAACCAGAATCCTCTTAAAAGCCTACCCATATTCTAAGTATCGCTCGATGAGACGGAGTGTTAATTTAATCTTCTCACAAACCCCAGTAAAAAAACATATATGGTTTACGGTGATACTTTAATTAATATTTATAAAGTTTTAGTAATAATTTACCGATCCTACAATATATAAATACTGGCATGTATAAAAAATAAGGATATCAATGAAAGCAGCTATTGAAAACAATTTAGCGTACAGTAATCCTCCGTCAAGTGAACCCGATAATAGCGCCATAAAAAAGATGTGGTCAATTGGTGGTGGTAAAGGGGGAGTAGGAAAGACTTTGGTCACACTTAGTTTAGGAATTTGTCTTTCAAAAATGGATAAAAATGTTGTCATTGTTGATGCAGATCTTGGTGGAGCCAATCTGCATACTTTCTTGGGACTTGGATATCCTCCCTATTCTTTAAACGATTTTTTAAAAAAGAGGATTAATAACATTAACGAAGCATGTATTGAAACATCAATTCCTAATCTAAAACTGATATGCGGTGGAGATAGTATACTTTCTTTATCCAATCCTAAATTTAGTCAGAAAGCAAGAATAATAAGGAACCTAAACAAATTAGAAGCGGATCATATTCTTTTGGATTTGGGAGGAGGATCTTCGTTTAACGTCTTAGACTTTTTCAATTATACACAGGAAAGGGTAATTGTTGTATCTCCTCTTCCTCCTTCTATTCAAAATGCCTATGGATTTCTAAAGAGTGCCCTCTACCGCAGATTAACACGACTATTCTCAAAGAATGAACAGGTGTTAGGTATTATTAACGAAGCAATTGATCCCGGCACTGAGGAAAGGATAAGTTCTA
>JAZFSJ010000010.1:0-2860 GCA_036446115.1 Thermodesulfobacteriota bacterium
ACAGTTGTTCGCACATTGGACGGTTGGCTTTCGACCGCCGGTTGGACGATAGGAGCCGGATGAGTCGAGAGGCTCACGTCCGGATCTGTGAGAGGGTGGGGGTGAAATCCTCCCGCTCTACTCGACTACCTCCTCTATGCTCACTAAAATTCAACACTACTACCATAAGGGTTCAGAACAAGAGATGTAAAAAATATATCAGACTACGTTATGTAGTTCAAACTCACTTTACTCCTCCAATCTTTCTCTAACCACCGCCACCAGCCTCTCCAAATCCTCCTTTTTTACTTCCAAAAGGAAATCCAGATTAGTTTCCGTCTTTAATAGTCCCTTCAGTATTTTTAATAATTTAATGTTATCGATCATTCTTTTAGCCTTCTTTATAAGAGTTCTACAACAAAATATTCCACTATAAGTTACTTACATTATTATCGGCACAAGAAGATAGGGGTCTGGCCTTGACTTAGGACATCTTAAAAAATAACCTTGAAAATATTGTTAGAAAATGTCCTAAGTCAAGGCCAGACCCCCAACTAAGGCTATAGGAAAGAATACCTTCTGAATGAAGAAGAACCTTATGCCAATTTGACCTTGCAGATTTCGCCGGGCTCTATCTTAATTGGGATGCCTCCCGCCTTTTCGGCAAAGCCATTCCACACAGCAGAGCACCACTTTTCGCACACATCTTCCCAGGTAATTACATAAGTTCCCATGCTTTTTTGGATTTTTTCTAGAATAAATTTATAGGGGCAGGGGAAGGAACGCTCTCCTTCCTTGATATCAATGTACTCATAGAGCTGGTAGGAACAGCTGGTTCGCTCAAAAACACCCCAGAGGAAAATATCCTTCCCCATTTTCGGTATATTTTTCTTAATATACTTTTCTACTACGACTCCCAGGATATCCACATAGTGCTGTGCATGTTCCTTTTCCAGGCCCTTCCTCACTGCAAAATCGAGATTTCTCAAGTGAACCTTTACCAGCCCATCATAGAACTTGTGGGGATAGTGTCCTGAACCACTATAGGTTTTTACCAGTACTTTTAAAGCATCATCCAGATCCTCCCTTTTAGAAAAATCACCGTCCAGCCAGGCCAAAGCAGGCTGTGGTAGATTTATCAGGGTAAGAGTGGAGAGAAAGCTGAGCCCCATCGCTTTTTTAGCAAAATTCCTGCGTGTTATCTTAGCCTCTACTTTGGTAGAAGATTCTATTCCCTGTATGTTATTTATCTTATTATCGAGTTTCATATTATTCCTCCCATTGCTCGTATTGAGAATTAAGCCAGTTTAACCTTACATTCCAGTCCCGGATGAACGGATATTTTGATCCCAATCTCTTTGGCAAAACCCAACCAGATGGGGGTACACCACTTATTGCAGACATCTTTCCATTCAATGGTGAAAGTGCCCAAGTATTTTTTGCAATGTCCAAGTGTTTCCATGTAAGGGCAGGGGAAGGAGCGTTCGCCTGGCTTGATGTTGATCCTTTCAAAAAGCTGATATGAACAGGTGGTTCTCTCAAACATGCCAAAGAGCCCCTTGTCTGGTCCCTCTTTTTCCACAAACTTCTTGATCATTTTGAGCATGGGGCGCATGGTGCCGACATAGTGATCAACATATTCTTTTTCCAGACCTTTTAAGACGTAGAATTCGAGACCCCTTAGTTGAGCTTTGGTGATGGTTTCATTAAACTTATGGGGGTAGGGGAAGGTAGAATCATAGGTCGTAAACAGAGATTTAAGGGCGTAGCCCAGGTCATCCCTTTTTAGGAATTTGTTCTTTTTTAAAGGTCCTAAGTAATCAAAGGCTTGGACTATTCCGGGGGAGTTTAAGACCGTGAGTAAAGAGAGCGCCCCTCCCCACTTAATGGTTTGCTTTCCAAAACTTCTTCTGCTGAGTTCTGTCATCATTTTCCTCCTATGGGATTAAGAAATGCTTAGATGGTGTAGATTTAACATATCACTCGTTTTTCTGTCAAGGCAATTTAGGAGGGCTTTCTAATAATGTAGGGCGGGAAATATCAAGTAAACTACCACCCGTGAAACGGGTGGCTTTGTTTTTGCCCGGACGGGTTAAACAAAGGAAGCACGAAAGTGCTAATGTTTCCTTTTGCGACCCCGTGCAAAGCACGGGGTTTCCAAAGCAAACAATGAAATATTTTACCAGTTTAGACTGCTGTGTTTGAATCAAACTCAGGCGCAGTTGCTTTGCCGCTTACCCGGCCAGGGCCAGGGAACTCAGTCAGGGTATATCTTGCGATCATTTTTTGGTTGACATAGAATAGGTATGTTCCTATAGTTATACCATCAAAATCGAGTATAGTCATTGGATTGCTTATTCATTCAGATTATAACAACCATGACCTGCAGACCTTATTCAACATGAGCAAGAATTGCCTGGTTTTTCTTATTTGCGTATTCCTCTTGTGCGGCTGTCAATCTACCTTTGGCCCACGTGCCTTAAAGAACACGCACCTGGCTTACAATCAAGTTATTGCCAACACTTCGTACCAGCAAATGCTGCTGAATTTAGTGCGATTGAAATATCGGGATGCCGTGTATTTTCTTCAAGTTGGAAGTGTCACGGCGTCCTTTTCTTTGGGGGCCAGCCTGGGGCTTGAGGCAGAACTTGATTTTGACCCCGGGGGTGATCTAATGAAGCCCAACGCCGGTATGAGCTATTCCCAGAGTCCCACAATTTCTTACACGCCGCTCCAGGGAGAAGACTTCCTGAGAAGTGTTCTCACCCCGATATCACTTGAGGCCATTCTGGTCATAACCCAATCCGGATGGAGTATTGAACGGGTTTTTGGCATTTGCATCGAGCGGATTAACAACCTCACAAATGCTCCGAGAGCCTCA
>JAZFSJ010000011.1:0-2255 GCA_036446115.1 Thermodesulfobacteriota bacterium
ATGAATAGGTGAAGAGGTTGGAAAGGTTTTTTGTCTGAATGGAGGGTGGAGTCTATCTTATTGTTGACCGTTTTGCTGTTTTTGTTGCTTTGTCTCTATTTTTTGGCAATTGACCTTGCCGTCTTGTGTGTGATATGTCTATTTTAAGACGTCATCCGGTGGAAATCGCGGAAAATTGCGATGGATTTGTGGCGAGCACAAAAAGCAAATTCTTATATTTTATATTTATGATTAGAAAAAGCGATAAATGATATAAGGAGGAGTAAGTGTTTAACAAAAAGCAATTTTGGATTCTGTGTCAAACTTTTTGCTTTGTGTCTCTTCTTGTGGTTATGTCTACTTTTGCTGAAGTGGGCAAAATGACTCCGGAAAAAAAGACTGCAATTGACTGGATTGATAAGAATAAGTCTGCTCATGATGAGATTGCGATTTACATATGGGAACATCCTGAATTGTGCTTTGTGGAGTTTAAATCGGTAGCGAAGCTTCAGAAATATTTAAATGAAAATGATTTTAGAATTGAAAAGGGAATTTCAGGAATGGAAACTGCTTTTATAGCGAGCTGGGGTTCAGGCAACCCTGTTATTGGATTCCTTGGAGAGTATGATGCGCTTCCAAACCTTTCCCAAGAAAAGGGTTTAGCAGAAGAAAATCCGATCGTAAAGGGTGCACCAGGACATGGATGCGGACACAACATCTTTGGCTCTTCCAGTGCTATGGCCGCAATAGCAACCGCCAAGGCTATGAAGAAGCACGGTATTGCAGGAACTGTTAAGTTCTATGGCACTCCTGCTGAAGAAGCTGGAGACGCTAAAGCCTTTATGGTGAGAGATGGAGCGTGGGATGATTGCGATATCGCCATTTCCTGGCATCCAGGAAGTGAGAATGCTGTTGCTTATGAGACAAATCTGGCGCTTAAGAATGTTAAAGTTCGATTTCATGGGAGGTCAGCCCATGCCGGCAGTTCTCCTCATTTGGGTCGCAGTGCATTGGACGCGGTGGAACTTTTTAATATCGGAATGAATTATATGCGAGAGCATATCCCCGACAACACAAGGATCGAATATATTATTACGAGTGGTGGGGAAGCTCCCAACAATGTGCCTCCCTATGCGGAAGTCTGGTATTTTTTAAGAGCGCCACGTATGCCAATTGTCGAGCATATGTATGAGTGGATGCAGCAGGTTGCTGAAGGTGCGGCCTTAATGACTCAGACTAAGGGGGAAGTGAAACTCCAGAGTGGTTGCTGGGAAGCTCTGCCTAGTAGAACCCTGGCCGTGGTAGGTGATGCTAATATTACTCTGATAGGCGCTCCTCCATTCACAGCTGAAGATCAGAAATTTGGTGAAGAAATAGCTAAAGCTCTGGAAAAAATGGGAGTAAAGGGAATTCAACCGCCTTATTATGATACAGAGGTCATGCATCTTGATCTCAGCAAAACATTTCCTAACATGCGGCGCGGAATGTACTCAGCTGATACAGGAGATGTGAGCTGGAAAGTTCCCCTCTTGCGCTTCGAATCTGCTACACATGTCAAGCGTACTATTGGTCATAATTGGATTCAGGTTGCTCAAAATGCAGTGCCTCCTGCTTTGAAAGCAGGGCTGACTGCGAGTAAGTGGATGGCTGCTTCTGCGCTTGACATGCTGAAGGATCCTCAAGTTATTAAAGAAGCATGGGCAGAACATAAAAGAGTTCTTGATAAGACTCCATACTATCCGCTACCTAAAGATCTTCCAGTGCCAACTTTTTTAGAGCTGTACGGTCGTAAATGGGAATCCGTTCCTAAGCCGCCAACATACGAGAATTAATTATTTAAAAAAATTATCGAGATGGATCCGAACTTTGAAGATGAGGTATCAAGAGAAGCGGTCGAGCTTTTGAGCGAAAAACCAGCAGAAGGATCCAGAAATGGGGAGATTTTGACCCGTACTTGGCCCACGAAAAGAGACAAATCATCAGAAAGCCTTCCAACTACATTATTTTCGCGGTATGTTTGATGTCATTTTCCAGAAAGGCCGAATTGTCAGCGGGGTGATAGCGACAAATCATCAGGTTAGGGCCATAGAAATCGCATCTGACCTATGGATTCAACTGCAACTCGATTAGGCAGCTAACTCGATATCCTAAGGCTTAGATTTCTTGAGAAAGTTCCACAATATCCCTATTTAAATATTCTTTTAATATAAGTACTTTTCTAAATCTTTTGGATCAATTGGTTCTTTTTGTTGTTTTTCAAGAACCGCATCAATAGT
>JAZFSJ010000012.1:0-2372 GCA_036446115.1 Thermodesulfobacteriota bacterium
TATTCAATTTTTCACGTGTATAAAACTCAATTCGCATCCCTTTTGCACTCATTTCAGTGATAAGACAATCTTTCCAACCTTTTGCCCCAAAATATTTAGCCCTCTGCGGTAGAGGAGTCCTGCGAAAATTTCTTCTTTCACTCATAATTCTAACTCCTGTCAATCCATATTCTTACATTTACCACATCCAATAATAATAATCGTCACTTTTAGCCCGTCACATGAGATATTTTTTAGTATTAACTGAACTAACTTATTATCAATCTATGAATGCCGGTATAATTTAGAGCTAATGCTATCGATTTAATTTAGATCACAGGGTCATGAATAATGTATTGAATAAAATGGAAGAGAGGAGAAAGTTCCCCCGAGGTCAAACAAAACAGTATGGTCAATATTCTCTGAAAGGGAAAGAAAAAGGGGCAGGAAAAATCACGGCCCTTTTGTCCATTTTTTGTGCAACTAATTGAAAACTAACTCCCCTTTTTCTCCTTCAATGCTGCCTGGGCAGCAGCCAGTCTGGCAATGGGTATTCTAAAAGGAGAACAGCTCACATAGTTCATGCCAATCTCATGGCAAAACTCAACTGAACTCGGCTCTCCCCCATGTTCTCCACAAATCCCCACCTTAAGATCTCCTCTGGTGCTGCGACCCCGCTCCACTCCCCACTTCATCAACTGCCCTACCCCTTCTCTATCAACGGCCTGGAAAGGATCTCTTGAAAGGATATTTTCCTGAAGATAGAAAGGTAAGAATTTACCCGCATCGTCCCGGGATAAACCAAAGGTGGTCTGGGTAAGGTCATTGGTACCAAAACTGAAGAATTCTGCAACGGTTGCCACTTCATCAGCAGTGATGGCAGCCCGGGGAAGCTCAATCATCGTACCAACCAGGTACTCTACCTCTATTCCCTGTTCTTTGAAAACTTCTTTTGCCACCCTGCGGGCTACTTCCTCCTGCGATTTAAGCTCGTTCACATGACCCACCAGGGGAATCATGATTTCAGGGTGCACCTTTATGCCCTTCTTTGCCACTTCACAGGCAGCTTCTAGAATAGCTCGCACCTGCATCTCGGTAATTTCCGGATACACGACTCCCAGCCTGCACCCTCGATGTCCCAGCATGGGATTGGACTCATGCAGCGACTCAACCTTTGCTTTGAGCTTCTCCGCCGGCACCTTAATACTCCTGGCCAGTTCTCCTATTTCCTTATCCGTATGAGGCAAAAATTCATGCAGGGGAGGATCCAGGGTCCTGATGGTAACCGGCATCTCTTTCATAACCTCAAAGATTCCCTTGAAGTCCCCACGCTGGATGGGAAGCAGTTTGTCAAGGGCCTTCCTCCTCCCCACCTCGTTATCAGCAAGGATCATCTCCCTTACCGCATTGATTCTTTCCCCTCCGAAGAACATATGTTCTGTGCGGCAAAGTCCAATGCCTTCAGCACCAAAGGCGATAGAGTTGGCCGATTGATCCGGCTGATCTGCATTAGCACGAACACCCAATCTTCGCACCTCATCTGCCCAACCCATTATCTTGGCATAGGTCTGATAGGTAGAAGAGGCAGCAGGATCTAAACTCTTGGTGAGTAACACCTGTAAAACCTCCGAAGGGTTAGTGTGCACTTCCCCCTCTATCACCTCACCAGTGGTCCCATCAAGCGAGATAAAATCACCCTCTTTAACAGTTTTAGCTTTAACCGTCATCACACGCTTCTTGTAATCAATATCTAATTCTCCACAGCCTGCGACACATACCTTCCCCATCTGACGGGCCACTAACGCCGCATGAGAGGTCATTCCTCCTCGAGCGGTTAGGATCCCCTCTGCCGCATCCATACCTCTGATATCTTCAGGTGATGTTTCTATCCTCACCAGTATCACCTTTTCTCCTCGCTTTGCCCATTCTTCTGCATCAGCCGCATTAAAAACCACTTTCCCGCAGGCAGCTCCCGGTCCTGCATTCAGTCCCTTAGCCAGCAATTTTCCACCTTCCACTGCTTCCGCCTTCTCTTTAGAATTAAAGATCGGTCTTAAAAGCTGATTAAGCTGTTCAGGCTCTACCCTCATCAGAGCCTCTTCTTTTGAGATTAATCCTTCCTTCACCAGATCAGCAGCAATACGGAATGCAGCAAAACCTGTTCGTTTCCCCACCCGGGTCTGCAACATCCACAGTTTTTTATTTTGAACGGTAAACTCGATATCCTGCATGTCACGGTAGTGTTTTTCTAAAGTCTGGTACACATCCACCAGTTGATGATACACTTTCGGCATCTCTTTCTCGAGTTGAGCAATTTTCTGAGGGGTCCGAGTACCCGCGACCACATCTTCGCCCTGGGCATTTATCAGATACTCACCGTAAAACTTTTTCTC
>JAZFSJ010000013.1:0-2711 GCA_036446115.1 Thermodesulfobacteriota bacterium
TAGGTGAATTTGCAGAAGGGGCAATTGTAGTCTTTCTCTTCTCTTTGGGAAATACCCTCCAGTCTTATAGCATGGATAAAGCTAGAAATGCCATACGATCACTTATGGATCTTGCTCCCAAGGAGGCACATTTAAAAAGGGGCGGACGTCTTATCAAGGTGCCCGTTTCTGAGCTTAAGATGAACGATACCATTGTGGTTAAACCCGGTGAAAAGGTTTCAGTGGATGGAATAATTGTCAAGGGATCATCCCCTGTTGATGAATCACCTATCACCGGGGAGTCAAAACCGGCAGATAAGATGCCCGGGGATAGGGCTTTTGCGGGCTCGATAAACGGTTCTGGCTCTCTTGAGGTCAAAGTGGAAAAACTGGCTGAAGACTCAACCCTTTCCCGCATTATTCATCTGGTGGAAGAGGCACAGGCACAAAAGGCGCCATCCCAAAACTTCGTTGATGCATTTTCGAGAATTTACACGCCGCTGGTAATCGTCACTGCTGTATTGATCACCATCATTCCCCCATTATTTTTATCTTTGCCTTTTACAGAATGGTTTTATCGGGGACTTATGCTCCTACTCATCTCCTGTCCCTGCGCGCTGGTTATTTCAACTCCCGTTTCCATTGTCTCTGCCATAGCCTGTGCATCCAGGAGGGGAGTGCTTATCAAAGGCGGTGCATATCTTGAAGAGATGGGTGCTATCAATGCGATTGCCTTCGACAAGACAGGCACTCTCACCCAAAGTCAGTTTGAAGTCACTGACGTAGTTGCCCTAAACGGAAACAGCGAAGATGATATTTTGACCATTTCGGCTTCTTTAGAAATGAAATCGGAACATCCACTCGCAAAGGCTGTTTTGAAAAAGGCAAACCAGGAAAAAGTTGCCTTAAAAGAACCTGCAAATTTTTCAGTCTATCCGGGCAAAGGGCTAAAAGGCATACTTAACGGTCAGCCTGCTTATTGTGGTAACCTCACGTTTTTCCAGGAACAGGGAATCCCGGTCGCTGCCTTTGAGGGTGAGATGCAAAGGTTGGAAAATGAGGGGAAAACGACGATACTTGTCTCATCCAACAGTGCGAAAGGCATAATAGCCCTTGCCGATACTCCCAGAAGAGAGGCAAGGAGGTGTGTTGAAAGACTTAAGGAAAAGGGAATCAAACATATTGTTATGCTTACCGGAGATAATGAAAGAGTTGCCGCTGCCATCTCCAAAAACCTCATGGTTGACAACTTTCAAGCCACTTTGCTTCCCGAGGAGAAGGTTGATGCCATAAAGAAACTTTCATCACAATACGAAAAAGTTGCCATGGTAGGTGATGGTGTGAATGATGCACCTGCCCTTGCAGCCTCTTCTGTTGGTATCGCAATGGGAGCGGCCAGTAGTGATACCGCTCTTGAGACGGCGGATATTGCACTCATGTCTGATGATCTATTAAAACTTCCCTTTCTTGTCCATCTCTCACGGAGGACCCTTTCAACCATAAGAGAAAATATAGGTTTCTCGCTTGTAGTAAAAGCCGCTTTCATTTTCCTTGTCTTCTTAGGGATGGCGAATCTGTGGATGGCAGTTGCCGCTGATATGGGGACTTCACTCTTGGTAACCCTCTACGGCATGAGACTTATCACTACCGGTGAAGGATAACCCGATTTTCATTGATGGAAGTCTTTTACCGGCAGGTGCCGAGAAAGCCCCGCCTTGTAGGCGGGGATGAATCGACACAATTCATAAATAATCAAATTTAAACTCCGGGATGCCCCGCGCTGTGCGCGGGGAGCATCACTTCATAGTCAAGAAGGATGATAAGGAAATTTATTGTTTGCTTTGAAAACCCCGTCTTTGCACGGGGTCGCAAAAGGAAACATTAGCACTTTCGTGCTTCCTTTGTTGTTTGCTATTAAACCCCTGTGCTTTGCACAGGGTCGCAAAAGAAAACCATAGACACTTCGTGCCTACTTTGTTTCACCCTTCCGGGTAAAACAAAACCACCCCCTTTGGGTGTGGTCATTTGCTGCACGGCCTTTGGCCGTAAAAACAAAGCCACCCGTTTCACGGGTGGTAGTTTGCTTCCTGTGGCCGCTGTCATCTTGGTCCTGACCATCCACAGATTGAGGTGTGGAAAGAGTATCAAAGATTAATTGAACTTGGCAAACCCGACCCCGTTCCCTACTTACCAAGAGCTGTTTTTGAAAAAGGTCCTAATCTCAGGCCAGGGATTGATGTGCCGGATCTGAGAAAACTGGAAAAGAAAAAGCAGTAAGAGACCAGGATGTTCGATATCACTACAGTTAGGAACTAAGGGCCGGAGATATAGCTGGTAAGTTGATCGATGAGGAACTCCTTTTCGGAGATCACCACCTTGACAACATCTCTAATGGAGATCATCCCGACTAGTTTATCCTCATCAAGTACTGGCAGGTGCCGAATGCGTTTATCGGTCATCAGTGCCATGCACTCTTCGATTGTCTGGTCAGGCCGTACATAGATCACTCGTTCCGTCATGATACTGCGGACAGTAGTACTCTTGGAGGATTTGTTTTGAATGATTACCTTGCGGGCGTAGTCCCGCTCGGTGATGATGCCGACAACCCTGCCTCCCTCGACAACAGCCAGCGCGCCGATCTGTTTGGCGGCCATCTTCACGATGGCATCATACACGAGGTCCCCAGGCCCAATAGTACAGACCTCCTTACTCTTGGTTTCGAGCAGGTCCTT
>JAZFSJ010000014.1:0-6819 GCA_036446115.1 Thermodesulfobacteriota bacterium
CCAAATTTGTGCTGAGCAATAATCTCTTGCTTCTTGGCACCAAATATTTTCCCTTCCATAAAAGCCCACTCCCTGTTTTCATCACAGAGTCGCTGTACGCTCTTTATATACTGAGCGTTATCTCCCCCACCAAAGATATGAAGATGGATAGTCTCTCCTTTCTTCTTTACCTTTTGTAAGATTTCTATAATTCTGTTGATCCCCTTCTCAGGCACCAGCCGTCCGATACAGATAAAGCCATTTTCCCTTTTATCCCAGGGAGTGTCAGGAGATTCACCAACAACAGGGGGGTAAATGGTCTGGCTTTCTATGCCGTACACCTTCTTCATAATTCCCCCACTCCACTGAGAGTTCGCAACGGTTACATTTCTTATCAAACCGTCTTCAGAGGGACCGGCAAGGATAGTACTCAGTTTCAGATACATCCATCGTAAAAGAGATTTTCGATAGAAGATCCCTTTCACCCCCTGAGGGGCGGGATGGAGAGTTCGGCGTAGTCCGTCATCAAACGAGAAATCAGCAATAAATTGAATTCCTCTTCTTCCGAAATCCATTATGTTGTAAGTCGAAATCATAAGGTCAAATTCAGACGCCTTTTGTTTGCAAAATCGTGCCAGTCTAGACCCCCTTAGTGCATCAAAGTGATTTTTGAATAAAGGGGGGATAGGAATCTGGATTATTTTAATTTCATTGCGATTTATATTGGTACCGTAATACTCATTAAGATGTGTAAGATCTGGGCTGCCCATAGTGATCAGCGACACATCACAGTCGTGTTTTAATGCCTCTGTTGCCCACAGGGCCCTTGATTCAGATCCTCCACCCCCAATAAGTCGGGGATGGATTATCGCTATTTTCGGACGATGCATGGCACATAGTGTTGAAAATGAATCATTCATATTTCTTAAATATCGGTACCAGGATTTTCTCTAGAGCGTTCCAACTATAGCTCTCTATGCACTTTTGTCGAGCCCTACGACCCATTTCTGCTGCTTCTTCTTGATGCTCGCACACATATTGAATTGTCATTGCTAATTGTTCAGGATTGTCTGGTTCCACTATCCAACCACAGCCCTTAAGAATGTCCGGCAGATCAGATACATCAGTGGCAATTATCGGTTTTGCCATCGCCATCGCATCAAATACCTTCGCGGGAACTTGACCAATTGTCGAAGAATTTCTTTTTTGTGGTACCACCACAACATCAGCTATGGTCAAAAATTCGGGAACCTTCTCAAATGGCTGCACCCCGTATTCTCTGAATCTTCCATTCAGAATCTTTTTGGCGATTCCTACCAAGCCCTTGCTATAGTGATCTTTATCATCAATTCCTACAACAACTAAAAGAGTATCGTGATCTTCAACTAAATCTACCGCTTTTATTAAATCCTCTATGCCCTTATGGGATCTCGGGGTTCCCAAAAACATCACAATTCTCTTCCTGCGTTCTATACTATATTTTTCCCTCAGTATGCCTTCATCAAACTGATCCGGGTCAAAGGCCTCAGTATCTCTTGCGTGGCAGACAATTGTTCCGCCAAACTTTTTTTGTAAAAATCTACTTGCAACAGTAATGTCATCAGCAAGGCGACTCAATTTCTCACCCATCACACAAGCCCAGAAGGAGAGAGAAGTCCAGCATTGAGAGCGATGAAAGAAAGGCGCATTACTATTACTCTCCTTCATGAATCCCAGCTGCCAGTCGTCTATATCGAGAATGAGAGGTGTGCTGGCAACAAATTTTTTTAATAGCCCTACTCCTAAACTTGTCAAAATAGGCTTTGAAGCGTAGATTACATTTCCCTCTATGCGTATGGCCAGCTCCCTCATGTGCTGAAATCTTCTGGATGCACCGTTCACTTTAAGGAGCTTATAGGGCACACTTTTATCGTTAACAAAAGGCTCCCACATTCCGTCTTCACCTATGGGGCCCACAATTTCTATTTCATAGTGCCTTTGGAGGACTTTGGCTAACATATGTGCTCGGCCCACGCAGTTCTGAGACACGTTAGGTGTGAGGATTGATATTTTCATGTTTTTAGTGCCCCAGCTTTTTTAGCGATCACTGCATATCGGAATGCAAGGAACTCCCTGAAAGGAGGAAACACACAATACTTAATACATCTACTGAATCGGTGTGGCTTTTCAATGATTCTATAGTGTCGTTCTATTTTAATTATCTCCAACACGGAGTCTCGAAACATTTCTTTGATTTTTTTAAGAGTAAAAAATCTTAAATGTGCCTTATCATATATTCCCCGTTTTCTATATGGCCAGTCTCCTCTAAAGAGAAGGTTCACTATGACGGTATAGTGTCTTATATTTGGAATACTCGCGATTACCACACCGTTATCGCTTAAAAATCCTATAGTATTTTTCAGTACCTCCCATGGATTTTTCAGGTGCTCCAAAATGTCTGCAAAAATTATGCAATCAAAATAATTGGTCACTAAATAGTCTTGTAAATTGATCGTTTCAATGTCTCCTACTACCACTCTGTCTAACTTCTCTTCGGCGTAGTGAGCCATTTGTGCATCGATTTCAATTCCTACAACCTCAGCATGATTTCTCTGTTTGATTTGTTCTCCAAGTGCTCCAATACTACAACCAACATCCAGAACCTTTTTAACCTTATCGGGTATCAGCGTTAAAATATCATCCCGCCTGCCAGTATATGATGGATTAAATGTGTTATCTTTTTTAATGTGCATAGTTCGCATTTGCAGTACGTTAATTTATTGGTTTCTCACTACTACCTGTTGAGAATACCTCACCTTTCGGTATAAATCTAAAAGGACTGGAGGAGTAATTCGTTTAATGAAATGCTTCCAAAGACTTGAAGAGGGAGTGTGGTAAAACTGTTTCCATGAATGCATTCGTGTTTTGAACTCATCCATAGAACCTGTTGTGATATCTTTAAAGCCTACGCCGATTACCGTGTGAGGAAAAGTGGTGTTTCCCACAAAATCAACAAAAGAGGCGGGAAAAATCCTAAGGATGCTTTTAAACCCATTGGGTGTAAATCGCCAGTAATCTTCCGGGTAGTCATGTATAGGAAAATTCATCACCGAACTGATTATAACAATTCCGTTAGGTTTAAGGATTCTGTGAATTCCTGTCATGGCTTCTCTAAAGAATTCCACGTGCTCAAGAGTATCTACTATGATTGCAGTCCCAATTGATTCTGAAGGAAGATTAATATTGTGTACATCTACAATACGATCGACTCCTGGCCCTTCTCCCAGATCACAACCAACATATTCTTTTCCTGGGAAAAATGGACGCAAGTCTGCGAAGCCTTCCTGACCTGGTACTTGCAGAGATCCAAACTCGTAAATGGGATCGACTATCGGAAGGGTTTGTGAAGCAATTTTGATAAAATCTTTTATAATCTGGCGCATAGAACTCCTTCAAACACTTTTTAATGAAAGTATACTTTCCTTTATGAGGGGATAAATCCCGTAACTAAAAAATTTATCAAACAACTGTGTTATACAAAAATAAAATAGTCCACCGAGTGTGACAGATACAAGCAATGTGAACGTATCTGAACTACTCAAGTATGTCTTTATCAGGATTGTAAAAGAGATGAGAACAGTTGTGTTGAGTAGGGGCAAAAGTATCATTTTAGCAAAACTGCGCATTCCACATTCTGTGATTTTAATTACAATGAAAAGCGCTACTACATTTGGCACTAATGTTGAGAAGAGTACTGCCAAAGATGTTCCTACTAGTGCCCATTTTATTGTGAATGGATAAATTAAAATACTTAAGAAAAGTAGTGCCAGACACTGCAACTGAGTTAATAGTTTTGGCTTTCCAATGGAGAGAAAAATTGGCCCAGTTGTTGCCCCGAGTGATCGCAGGAGTCCCCACAACGCTAGTACTTGCATCGCCGGCACCATGGGCATCCATTTCTCTCCCAAAAATATTTTTGTAAAATCAGGAGCTAACACAAAGAGTAACCCGGCCATTGGAAAAGAGAGAAACGCTGTCACTTGTAACACTTTTAAATAGGCCTCTCTCAACTTGGGAATATTATATTGAAGCTTAGAGTACGCGGGAAATGTCACCTGTGATAGTACATGTGTGATTTCAGTCGCTGGAATGTTAGAAATTCTGTACGCAATTTGATAAAAACCAAGCATCGTTGCACCTAACAACTTACCAACAAAAATATCATCACCCTGCGTGATTAAAAATACCAGTATGCTCGATCCCAAGAGCCATTTCCCAAATCTAAATAGTTCTTTCACCTTTTCAAAATCCAAACTGATGTGGGGTCTGTAGGGATGTATACAATAGCTCATGATACATCTTACGATTCTTCCCGCGAGTAAACCAAATACCAGTGCCCACACATTTCTCAATAGTAAGGCGGTGTAAACCGCAACGATAAAGTCAGCTAAAGTGCCGCTTAACTGATAGAGAAACAGCTTTTTAAATTCCAGCTCTTTTTGAAAGTATATGACTCCCACATTGGTAATGGCTTGAAAAAGAATAGAAAGCCCAATCACCTGAATAATATGCTTTGCTTCTGGTGCATTAAAGAACTCAGCTGCGAGGGGTGCGATGCAATATAAGATCGTAAAAAGAATAATTCCCCTGATAGTAGATACTGTCCAAACCGAATTCAGATACGCTTCTGTAATGACTTTCTTTTGAATCAAGGCAGCGTGAAAGCCGGTGTGAGAAAAGGTCTCCAATGTCGCCATTGTAAGTAGTGCAATACCCAATAAACCAAAATCGTGAGGTGCAAGGAGTCTCGCAAGGATTATGAGTCTCACGACATGAAAGATTTGTTGGGTTATCCTGAGCGTCAATACCCAAAAACCACCTCTCACTACAAGGTGTGATAGCCGTTCTTTAGAAGTCGTCTCATTCATACAAATCATTTGATAGAAGATCGGTGGAGTATCGAGGGACTTCCTTACACCAATCCCGTGCCTATTATTTTTCTTCCGTGATGCGTGGTGAGTGATACGTGAGATGTCTACAGCGAACAGTAGATAGGTAAGTCATTAAAAATAGATCAGTCATAGTAAATGGGTTTTTATCACTCACCACATCTAGTTACCCCTTATCATAGTCTTCAATGCTTTGAAAAAAATGCGATGATGCCTGAGAAAAAGAGGAAAGAAATGAGGGGACATCTCATCCCGAGAAAAACTGCCGAGAAAAGACCCCATACCTTCACCATAGGATACAACATCACTGTAGTCTTCATCATCATGCAGACGATTAAGAAATTTTCGTATTAAAAGATGAATTTTTAGTTCCCTTCTCAGCGGAGCAAGCTCACTCCAGTATGATTTCCCCTTAGTGATAGCCCTGATGCAGGCCTCCGCCCCTCTAAGGCCTGTAACGGTACCTCCCACGGTGGTGACCTTTACCTGTCCTATTGCGTCTCCTACAAAGAGGACCTTTAGACTTCCTTTTTTCACTTCCGGTTTCAGCTCCGGCACGTAAAGGGAGCAGCATCCACTTTCGTATTCATTAGCTTCCCATCCCATCTGGTTGATGAATTCATCAAGGGCCTGCCTGGCCTTATCAACGTCTTTCATAATAACGCCCACAACCCCTGTTTCCGGGGAATCAGGGAAGAGCCAGAAGAAGTAAGGTGTTATCTCCCTCTTAAACCAGATCTTCACAAGATTTGGGGGATGTTTTTTGGGGAGAGAAATCTTTGCCTGTACCAGTGAGACTGTAGGAGTTTGACGCTGTAGCGCCCACGCTACCGAACTCTCCGGCCCATCAGCACCGATAAGAACAGAGGGGGAAATCTCCTCGCTTTTTTCCGTTAACATATTCTTTATACAAACCGTTCCCCCATTCCTATCTTGATTGAAGCCGGAAAAAGACCATCCCTTCCTCACCTCCACTCCACTTTCCTGTGCCCCAGCCATGAAGCAGTTGATGAGGTCTTTTCGTTCTATGATCAGATCAGGACTTTTTAATTTAATGTGTCCCCTGCTTCCGTTTGCAATAAACTCAAAACTATCCACCCGATGCAAAATCAAGTCTTCATTAATGGGGAGAAGTTTAGAGAGATAGGGAGTGACAATGAGCCTTCGGGAATATGGCTGAAAGGCAGGTTCCTTCTCGTAAAGTGTTACCTGTTGCCCAGCCTGGGCCAGCCGCCATGCAGTAAAAAGTCCGCAGCTGGAGGCGCCAATGACAGTAATCATCACTTTCCTTTCATCGCGAGCAAGTGCCAGAAAGCCCGAAAAAAAATCAGCGCATCAAACCAGAGAGACTGATGCTTTACATAATAGAGATCGTGTTCCAGCCTCACCTTTGCATCTTCAAAACTGCACATATAACCACGATTAACCATGGCCCAGCCGGCCAACCCTGGCTTTACCATATGACGCAGATGGTACAAGGGAAGCTCCTTTTCAAGTTTCTCAACAACCTTGATGCGTTCCGGTCTGGGGCCCACAATGCTCATCTCACCCTTAAGGATATTCCAGCACTGGGGGATTTCATCAAGCCTCGATTTGCGCAACCAGCGGCCCAGTCGCATCACTCTGGTATCATGGTGGTGTGACCAGATCGCTTCATCCTTTTCGGCATCTGCTACCATGGTGCGCAGTTTCCGGATGACAAAAATCTCACCTCTCATCCCCACCCGTTCCTGGCGAAAAAAGATGGGGCCTGGGGAATTGAACTTTATGGCCAGGGCCATACATGGGAAGATAAGGCATAATAGCAAAAGCCCCAGGGTGGCCCCTATCACGTCAAAACACCTCTTCACAAGGTAATATACTCTATGGCCCCCTGCTCCGTTTGGAGAAACAAGGAACCTCCCTCGATCAC
>JAZFSJ010000015.1:0-2858 GCA_036446115.1 Thermodesulfobacteriota bacterium
GGGGTATGAGAAGGATGAACTCAATGGCACGTTGTTTTCTGAAATTGTTCATAAAACGGCTGAAGTTCAAAAGATTACCTCCTCCATTAAGCTCTACCACTTTCAGGTCTCAAAAGAGTTTCCTTTAAAAATGGAATTGATAAATAAGAAAGGAAATACTGTTCCAGTCAATTTCCGTTCTACCCTTGTAAAGGATAATAAACAAGAGGTAGTAGAGGCTATCGGAATTGTAGAAGCCTTAACAAAGGACCAGGGGGAAAGAACACTAAAGCAAAAGGCAAGGGAAACACAGGAAACCTTACAAAACATACTCGCTAATTCAGGGGATGCCATTTGGGTAGTGGATGTGAGTGGGCACATTACGGTGGTTAATGAGGCCCTTCTTCAGATGCTGGGTTATCAAGAAGATGAAATCTTGGGGAAACATGTAACAGGGTTTGCTCCATTTGAGGGAAGTTTTACCACCAATACCGGAGAAGAGGTTTACTTTGGAGAAGAATATATCAATTCCCAGATGGAAATAATCAGCGAACTGTTTGAAAAAGGAAAGGTAACCAATCATGAACAGTATCTAATCCGTAAGGATAGAAAGATTGTTCTAGTAGAAGTTACGCTTTCTGTTCTAAAAAATCAGGGTGGGGAAAGGACAGGAGGGATATCGATCTTCAGGGATATTACCGAGCGCAAGCTGGCTGAGGCAAGAATGAGGGAGTCAGAAAATCGTTTAAATAATATCATAGAAAGTTCATTAGATGGTATTACTGTCTCAGATCATATGGGATTCATTACCAGAGTAAATAAATATTTTTTAAAGCTAATTGATTTTGAAGAAGAGGCAGTAATAGGGAAACACATAGCTGAGTTTACACCATATGAGGAGGGAACCTATGAGTCTACCACGGGAGAATTGATAGAAGTAAATGAGGAGTTTCTTAATAATGTAATGGTGATAGTAGAGAAACTATTTGAAGAAGGCAAAATAACCTGCTGGGAGAGCTATTACCTTCGTAAAGACAGGAAAATAGTTCCTGTTGAGGTGACTATAGCATATTTTTACAATGAGGAAGGCAAGATAATCGGGTCAGTTGGTATAAACAGAAATATTACCGAGAGAAGAAAGGCGGTAAGGGAACTAAGGGAAACAAAAGAATTTTTAGAACGGGTTATTGGAAACACCAAAGATGGAATACTTATTGTCGATGAAAAAGGTTATATTCTCTCTTGTAACATTGCGATGGAACAGATGAGTGGATTCAGTAATGAAGAGATGATCGGGAAACATGCTGCTGCGCTTGTGACTGACGAGAAAGGAATAAGAACAAAGATCCTCGAGAAGACAGCTGAATTATTTGAAAAAGGTTTTACTACCTACGAAGCAAGGTACAAGACCAAAGATGGGACATTCATTGATGTAGAATGTATTTCCTCAATGATCAAGAATGAGAAAGGAGAGTATATTGCTGGCGTATCTATAATAAGGGACATCTCTGAGCGGAAACGGGCAGAGGAAAAAATTGCTGAATATCAAAATCAGCTCAGATCTCTGGCATCACAATTAACATTGACCGAGGAACGCGAACGACGGCGCATTGCAACAGACCTGCACGATCGTATTGGCCAGGCCCTGGCCATCTCTAAAATTAAGTTGGGAGGTCTGAGAGAATTGACATCTTCCATCGGTCTTAATGGAGATGTTGACGAAATTCGCAACCTTATCGAGCAGACGATTCAAGACACCCGGTCGCTGATATTCGACCTGTGCCCTCCTTTCCTTTACGAGTTGGGTTTTGAGAAGGCTTTGGAGTGGCTCGTAGAAGAAATCCAGAAAGAACACGGTGTCACGGCGCTTTTTAAAAATGACGAAAAACCCAAGCCACTGGATGATGATGTGCGGGTTCTTCTCTTTCGGACAGTCAACGAGTTGCTCATAAACATTGTCAAACATGCACACGCTCAGAAAGCAAAGGTTTCTCTTAAAAGAGATAAAGACAACATACAAATTAACGTTGAAGATGACGGAATCGGATTTGACGTCAGTAAAATTCAAAAACACGTGGACAAAACAGGAGGATTTGGCCTCTTCAGGATCAGGGAACGATTGAATTACCTTGGAGGACAGTTAAAGGTCGAATCCGAACCCAAACACGGAACCAGGGTTTCCCTGGTGGTGCCGATGAAGTATGATGGACAAACCAAAAAGGAGGAAATGCGATGACCTTAAGAATTCTCCTCGCCGATGACCACAGGATTATGCGCGAAGGTCTCCGCTCTTTGCTTGAGAAACAGCCAGACATGGAAGTGATTGCCGAAGCAGAAAACGGGCGAACAACAGTGCGGTTGTCCCGGGAGCTTAAGCCTGATGTTGTTGTTATGGATATTGCCATGCCCGATTTGAACGGCATTGAGGCCACTCGACAGATTATTGCCGAATCCCCGGGTGTCAAAGTAGCCGCTTTATCAATGCTTGCTGACACGAAGTTTGTGAGAGAAATGCTCGGCGCAGGTGCATCAGGCTACCTACTCAAAGATGCGGCTTTCGAGGAACTGGGCAATGCCTTGCGTACCGTGACTAATGACCAAACCTATCTGAGCCCCAAGATAGCTGACCTTGTGGTGAAAGATTACCTGGTTAAAATTTCAACTAAAGACTCTTCAGATTTACCGGTCTTAACCAATAGAGAACGTGAGGTAATTCAACTTCTTGCAGAAGGCAAGACCACAAAACAAATCTCTTCCCTCCTCTATGTGAGTGTAAAAACTGTAGAAACACACCGCAAGAAAATCATGGATAAACTGGGTATTAACAGCATGGCAGAACTAACCAAATATGCTATTCGCGAAGGATTGACCTCCCTTGA
>JAZFSJ010000016.1:0-2119 GCA_036446115.1 Thermodesulfobacteriota bacterium
TTGATGGCTGAGGGGATACCGAAAAGAAAACCCATCATTCCTACCATGAGAACAGAGTTCTTTCTTTTAATCCCTGCATCCATGAATATTCTTGTGACCATTTCTACCATAGCTATTAGAGACGAAAGGGCGGCAAAACATAAGGTGAGAAAGAAGAGGGGCAGAAGTATATTTCCTCCCACTACTTTTTCAAATAACCTTGGAATCCAGATAAAGGTGAGGCCGGTATTCCCTGAGGCCATCACCTCTAGCGCCTGTTCACGCGGGAGGATGGTGAATACGATGGGAATAATAGAAACCGCTGCGAGGATCGATGCCACACTATCTCCTACTCCGGTAATTACGGAATTTACCACGATATTCTCTTTTCTTCTCATGTATACTGCATAGGTAAGAATGAGTCCCCATCCCGCACCGGTGGACCATGCGGATTGCGACAGGGCCTCCAGCCATATTCGATAGTGGAGTAAATCCTCCAAGTGAGGGATAAAGAGGAATCTCACTCCTTCTCTGCTTCCGGGTAAACTCAGCACTTTGACTGCGGCAAAGGTCATAATTAGGAAGAGGGCAGGGATGAGTACATAATTAGCTTTCTCAATTCCACTTGCTATTCCCCTGTAGGTAATAGCAACGGCAATCACCATACAAATAAGATGGAAAAAGACTGGCTGGTAGCTTGATCCAGTAAAGCTGTTCCAATAGAGCTCGTGGTTTAAAGAGTATAAATTACCACTTACCACAGCGACAAGGTATTTAAGACACCATCCCATGACCACCGAATAGTAGAACATGATGGCCATGGTGCAGAATCCCACAAACGCTCCCATCCAGAGGTATTTCTTGCCAATCAGTTTCCCAAAAGCGCCCGCTGTTCCTTTGCGGGTACTCTTCCCTATGCCAAACTCAATGATAATTAAAGGAATGGACCAGGTGAAGAGAAAGATAATCCAGGGAATGAGAAAGGATCCCCCTCCATTTTGTGCAATAATCCTGGGAAACCTCCAGATGTTACCGGTCCCGATGGCAATGCCCAGGACAGATAGCACCAGTGCAAGGCGGGATGTAAAATACTCAGGGTTGCTCTTTTTTCCCATTGTGTTACCGTACTATGAGGATTCCAGGATTTGAGGGTTCCAGAGATCAAACGTCTGTAGTGTCAAGTTAACAACTATCTCCAAAGCAACCTGCAACTTTTCCTGTTTGAGCGCCAATATATTTTTGATGATTTCACTATAATTCTTAGCCCCTTGAATCCTTCAAGTAATTCTTAGACTAACTAACATAGTGCTTTATGAGCGTCAACCCATTAAGTGTTTTTATCTGACTGGGGTGTGTAGGGCTTAAGTGGTTCTGTAACCGTGGGAAGCACTAATTATAACGATCCTTGATACTGGTTACTTGATTCTGGATAAAATACAAACTGGACAATATCCAGTATCCAGCATCTAGTATCTATCCAGTATCCAAGAATTTAATTCCGCAATCCGAAATCACATTACAAACCCGAAGGGTTCTCTCCCCTGTCCCTTTGATGTTGACACCTGCCTCCAAAAATTATACATTACTTTCGCTTTGGCGGTAAGTGTCATTTTTCAAATTTATGAGTCGAGTATACTGATAAGATGGATTATCCTAAACTGAGACAGATTGATGCCTTTCCTTTTGAGACCTCCGGTCGGAAGACCATTGGATTGAGAGATCCTTCAAGTCTGGGTGATAAGGTAGTTGTTGTTTCTCAACCTACCTTTTTTGTTATTACCCTTTTCGATGGCAAGCATTCTCTCCTGGATATCAAGGCAGAGTACATGAGGAAATATGGGGAGATGCTCTTCACTGAAAATTTGGAGGAAATCGTCAAGCAGCTCGATGATAATTATCTCCTGGAGAACGAACGGTATGAAGCATACCGTCGGGGGATGGAAGATGAATTCAGAAAGGCTGATCTGCGACCTGCAATATTTGCAGGAAAGAGCTATGAGTCTGACTCACAAAAGCTGGTGCAACAACTGGAAACCTATTTTGTTTCCCCTCAAGGGCCGGGGAAGCCTGTCGACGGTCAGACAGATAAACCGATAAAGGGAATCATTGCTCCCCATATCGATTTTCAGCGGGGTGGTCC
>JAZFSJ010000017.1:0-7325 GCA_036446115.1 Thermodesulfobacteriota bacterium
GATGATACTTCCATCAGGCTGAATCAACTCATGAATACGTGGTAAGGCTACTATCCCATAAAGGTTGCTCGTACTTGATAAGATACAGAGCAGGGTAATAAAAGGATAAAACAATCTCTTTGCCGACATCTTCTCTTCCTCTCTTTTGGAGTTAGAAGTCAAAGATAAATTTACTATGTTTCCTTTATCTTTCACCTCATTTCAATTATATCGAGGCTTCAGTGAGCCTTCATGTCTCTTATCCAGAACTTTCCACCTTTTTCATCCCCTCGATAAGTAACACGTACACTGATCACCTTACTGAACAATTCTGCTGAAAGTTCTTTTTTAGAGTAAACCGAGAGCAACTTATTCACCTTATCCTTGGTGAAGTTGCGCATACCTTTTACTTCCTCGGATCTCCCAACCAAAATCTGGAGTCTATAAACAGTCATAACTGGTTGTATATCTAATATCGAAGACGACAAAACACTGTACGCAAGAACCTTCCCTGTTACAATACTTTCATTGGGAATCACAGGAACTGATCTAGGAGATCGCTCCTGACTTGCATTTTTTTCTTTCTCTCCTTTTTCTCTTTCAAGGGTTTCTGCACTCAAGATTTCCATCTCCTTGTCCTCCTCAATAATCGCCACTTCATCCATGCCGGCCAGATCTATTATCCCCTGAAGAGTCGCTTCGCCCGAAAATCCAAGTATGTTCTTAAAACGATGTTTCAACTGAAACCGTGTGTGATTAAGGGCATTTAGAACCCTATCTTGACGGGTTTGAATATCAGGGATAACTTCCTTGATCAAAACAACATCCTCTGCAACAGATAAATCTTTATAATTTTCATGGTCCTTGAGCAGGACTAAAATTTTTACCGTTTCAGCACCCTGTGTAAATCTTTCAAGGAACTCAGGTTGAGCTACCTTCTCCATCCCCTTAAAGTAAAGAGCTTGTGTTAAGGGTTTGGACTGTGTCATGGCATGTTGTGGAAACACAGGACAGAAAACAAGAAACGAAAATACAACACCCAAAATGACAGTCTTTGGATAAAATCCTCTCATGGCTCTAAATTCTACACACATAATTTTTCATTTTATAGCGCTTCTATTTTTTATTGATTATCAATAGCCTACGAGAAAGCTACCTGATTGATTTATGCCAGGATTGTATCCAGGTGTTAGAAATATGAGGCAAAAACCTTTATCCTCTAAAAGAATAACGTGTGGAGAGTTATCTGTCAAATTTTTTCTATCAGGGCAACAATTCCAGAGCCTTTTAAGTTTTAAAGGAGAAGGTGTTCTTTTTGTTTTAACATCCAGTAGCTTTTCTCGTAAACTACCACCCGTAAAACGGGTGGCTTTGTTTTACCCGGACGTGTTAAACAAAGTAAGCACGAAAATTCCAATGTTTCCTTTTGCAACCTCATTGAAGCGCGGGGTTTTCGAAGAAAACAATAAAAAGCAGACCCTTATTATTAAGGCTCTGTTTTTATTTCCCCTCATACGGGCAATTTTTGTTATTTTCTATTGCTCGAAAGTACTATCTAATCTTGCATCTCTCTTGTCTATAGGATTTTGAACGTAAAGTCACACATCTTGCGGGTGTATTTCCCTACTTAGCAAGCTTTGGTTTTTTCTTTTTCTTCTTCTTTATTCTATGCATCCTGTATTCATAGTCCCTTTCCTTAAAAGACACAATAAGGGTAGAATCATATTTATCCAGGATATTTTCGCAGAATGAATTTTGCAGTCTATCAGGCACATTACACCAGAAATTATAATGGAAATACACTCCCCCTCTATATCGGTAAAACAGCCTGTTAAAATCTCTGCTCTGCTCAGTGGCAAGGGATGCCTGAGCAGCACTCTTTCCCCACAAAAGAAACATGTTGGGATTATGGGTAAGGACTAGTGCATCATCCGGAATCTCCTTAGCCATCTCTCTGGCATATTTGTGGTCGGCCCTTGCCGCCCACGCCTCCTGGGTGATTGCCCTTACAAAAGGCATAAAGGGAAGAAAATTAAAAATAATAAAAGAAACTAACACACAGTTTACATACTTGGTTTTAAACTTCTGGTTTAAAGTGTTTATCAGCGATGCCGCTCCGTTTCCTGCCAGCAGTGTAAGAGGCAAATAGGATAAGAGAGAAAATCTCACGTCTGCCCCATAGTTATAACTGCCTGCATAGAAGAAGAGAAATATCCCCCAGAACAATAGGAACCAGAGTGATACCACTACCTTTTCTTTCCAGAGAAAGGTTTTACCTTCTATAGCTTTTTTCCCCCATTCAAAGGCTATTCCTAATAAAAAAAGAATAGTATATAGCAGAGGGAATCTTAAATTTTTCAGATAAAAAAGGGAATTGACCCTAAAATTTCCCTCAAAAAAATTGAGAGAAAATTTAGGGCCAGAGCTACCCCAGCTCATACCTTTAACCGCATAGAGGTGAGTTATATGAGGTATAAGGAGAATAAAAAAGATTGAAAGAAAAAGATAAAATTCTCCTCTTTTCCATTCTTCTATGGCCCATAAGAAGATCATCAAGCCGATGGCCAAAAGTACCATGACACCTTCCGGTCTGAACTGTACCGCAAAAGCAGACACTACTACCGCTAAAAACAGTGATTTAGTCTCCCTGCTCTTAATAAAGATCAGGACAGAGAGAACCGCCAGCCCCGGGAAAAAGGCAGCGCTCGGCTCCACTGCAGTGGTATTAGACCATATCATGAATTCAGGCATCAGGGCACAAACCAAAGCAGAATAGATTCCAACTAGAGTATTCTTAGTCAATAAATATCCTATAAAAAATACTGCTAAAACAGAAAATCCGTAGATGAAGTTTGTAGTAATAAAGGCTGCAAGCTCATGAACCCCACACAAGCGAAATACTACACTTAAAATGTAAGCCCAGCCATTAGGCTCTTTATTATATTCCAAGCGATCACAGCTATACTCCCCATATTCTATTTTCCCCTCATTACACATTCCCGCACGGCCCACAACTCTCTTCCACAGGTTACTTATGCTTTCCCCATAACCTTCACCACGGTGAGCACCGGAGTCTTTCAAATAGGCTATATTCTGTCCGATATTCTGGTAGATATCCTCATCATAGTAAATTCTATGCTCCCTGGGGACAATAAACATAGTGATGAGCATTCCGACGACGAATATGGCAGCAAGGGAAAGCCATATTCTCCTGGGAATATCTTTAAAAAGCCTTTTGAATGTTTTGAGATTGATACCGATAGCAACTATAATCAGAAGAAAGGTTATCTCCAAAAACAATGGGGATATGATCTGCAACTGTTCCTTTAACTTCCATGAATTGGAAGAATTAATCCACCAGGATAAGATAACAGCTCCGATTAAGAAAATTACACCACTTGTTATAAAAAGAACTCCTTGAGGTATCTTCTTCATTGTGTTCCCCTTGTCTATTTTAAAATTCAGTGGAATTTTGAACATACAATGAAAAATGAAAATTCCAAAGTACAAAATTCAAAATAAACTTATATAATGATATCTTTTTCTAGTCTGACGATCAATCTAATGTTGTCAGCAGCGAAGTCTAAAAACGTTAATTGATCGAAATTTAAAAATATTTTTACAAATTACCTCCCTTTATTAAATAATTTCCCATAACCATGTAGTCATTGCGAGTTTTCTTAAGTGTATCAATAGCATCCTTAGGAGAACAAACCATTGGATCTCCATGAACATTGAAACTTGTATTTAGTACCACTCCGGTGCCAGTTAGTCTTTTTACTTCTGTGAGCAACTTTCCATATTTAGACTTGTTGCCTGCAATAATCTGTGGTCTGCAGCTTCCGTCAACACTTATTACTCCCTCAACCTCATCCCTTTTATCTTCCTTCACCATATATCCCATAGTCATAAATCGGTTGGGCGCATCATATTCTTCAAGGTATAATTGTGCGTCTTCTTCCAGCATGCTGGGACAGAAGGGTTGATACCATACCCTCATCTTTAATCTTAAATTGAGGAGATCCCTTATTCTTTTTGAATTGGGCAATGCTAAAATACTCCTGTTGCCTAAAGCCCGGGGGCCATATTCCATTCTTCCCTGAAACCAGAAGATGATATATCCTCTTGAGATAAGTGTGGCTGTCTCTTCTTCAATATTTTTACAGTAGCGATATTCCAATCCGCTCTCATCAAGGGCTGACTTTATCCGCTTTTCAGAATATTCCAGTCCCCAATATACATCAGCTAAAGGATAAGAAGAAATGTCATTCAAATCATAGTTAGCAGCAAGAGCAGCACCTAAAGCAAGCCCACCATCTCCCATGTGAGGGAATACAAAACAACCCTCTACTTCAGGAAGGCAACGGATAAGCATATTTACCTTAATGTTGGAAAATACACCTCCCGCAAGCGCTACCCGTTTAAAACCCGTTGCCGACAGGCCATTTTTTATCAGTTCTAAAATCTTTACCTCCAATGTCCTCTGCGCCATATAGGCAAACTGTTCAGATGGGTATCTCCATAAAATCTTTTTTAGTTTATCATACATCTTAAGTGTACTATAGGCACACCTTACCTCCAAACCATCTACTTTTATAAAATCAAGCAACGGGTTTTCACCATCAGGTATAGGATATGCGTAGTTCGCCAATGCCATTACTTTTCCCTCGTCCTCCAGTTCCCTCATGTTCATTAAATTGGTAACGTGTTCGAAAAAGATACCCAGTGAATGCTTGCCTGATATTACTGAATGTCTCGAAAGCTTCCCACCCGAAAAAGTGCTGAAAGTACCTGACAGAGCATCGCCAATCCCATCAATAGATACTACCAAGCATTCCTTAAAACCACTACAGAAGGCGGCGCTGGAAGCATGACAGAGATGATGGTCCACCATGTGAACCTGGTAGTTGTCAAATCCTAACCGATTAAGAGATTTCCTGACACATCTTTCACTTATGCTTTTTGTTAAAGGGCTAGCTCCGTATTCTGTTAATTTGTATTTTGCTCTTTTCTTTACATTGCTAATCCGGCCTGGTGCCTTTTTCCTCCTTCTAATCAGGTAATACTCTTCCTTGGTATAGGGAAACACCCTTGCCAGGGTCTTAGAAAAATCACAGGTTGAAACAGCAACCTGTTTGATGTTTGAAGGTGCAAGTTTCAGATAATTCAAACACTCCCTAACAGATTCTTCGGGAAAATTGATTTCCAGTTTCCTGCGTGTCAACCGCTCTTCATTTAAGGCAACTAAAATTTGGTCACCCTTTATAATCGCTGCCCCTGAATCATGTCCATCCCAAATGCCCAGGATATACATACAAGCCCCCTATTAAGTAAAAATTCCAAGCACCACATGCCAAAATAATATTACTAATTTAAAAATATAAAATACAAAAGACATAAGATAAAATAATGTCAATTTCTAGCTGATTATGGTCTGTTGACTGTGTTAATTAAAAGAATCAATCTGTATCGAGTATCTACCCCCTACTTGACCACCCCAGAAAATCCTTAGCAGCACTAAATACCTTCCCCAGGTCCTTCCAGTTAACAAGTCTTAATGTACTATAACCTCTTTTTAAGTTAAAGTAAAATTTCCTATAGGCAATCTTTCGATACCGGTTAACCACTTGAGGAGATATCGTGGAAAGCTCCATTAGAGCATTATCCTGTTTGAAGCAACCGTAGTCAGAATTTTTAATCCACCCTTCTTTCAACGCACGCTCATAGAGTATGCTACCAGGAAATGGAACAGCACAATAGAACTGAGCAATGTCAAGTCCTAATTGATTTGCATAGTTGATAGTATGCTTTATTGATACTTCGGTCTCACCAGGAAGTCCTAAAATAAAATGCCCTACTGTCTTAATGCCCGCCTCCTTAGCGTAGCGCACCGCCTCATAAGCCTGTTCTATTCTGGTTCCCTTATTTGCTTCATCCAGCACCTTTTGACTTCCTGACTCAATTCCATAACTTATCATCCAGCAACCTGCCTCTGCCATTAACTTCAAAAGCGGACCATCTACCGTATCGACTCTACTGTTGGAAGTCCACGAAATATCAATCCCCCGCTCAATAATTGTCGAGCAGAGATTTTTCACGTACTCTTTATCCACCACAAAGGTCTCAGCCCAAAAGAAAAAGTCCCGTATTCCAAACTGCTCAATGTTATACTCAATCTCCTTGAGCACACCCTCTATTGACCGTTTTCTCAACTTTTTACCATAATATGTTTGACAAGTACAAAAACTACATTTAAAAGGACAGCCCCTTAAAGGGGAAATCATCAGATACCGCTTCCCTTTAAGTGGCAGTCGATAATAATCCAATTTTATCAGATGCCACGCCGGTAAAGGTAAGCTATCCAAGTCCTCAATAAAAGGTCTGGGAGGATTCGCAATGATATCTCCTGCATTATTTCGAAAGGTTAAACCCAATATTTCCTTGAAATCAAACTTCTCTTGTAACACTTTAAGCAACTCTTTGCTTGTCATTTCCGGTTCATTTCTTATAATGCAGTCAATCTCAGGAAATGACTCCATACATTCCCTATCCA
This sequence comes from Thermodesulfobacteriota bacterium, assembly GCA_036446115.1. Classification (GTDB taxonomy): domain Bacteria; phylum Desulfobacterota; class WTBG01; order WTBG01; family WTBG01; genus JAZFSJ01. The sequence continues at coordinate 6,533 of JAZFSJ010000017.1, forward strand.
ATGCAGTTACGTGAGTTCCAAAAACTGCGGTTAAGATTTTTTTGTCACACTTTTTGATAAAAGAAGCTAACTCTAAATCATTCTCAATGGAAGGTGTTCCTGTGCTCCAAATGACTACATGTGGCAAAAAGTTCTCAATCAATTGACCCAGTTCGCTCCAGCTAACTCCCTGAGCAGCACAATCTACAATCTTCACTTCATGACCATCTTTCTCCAGAACAGCCCCAATGGTAGCAAGCGAGATAGGAGGCCACAAGGTAGCCCACACACCCTGTTCCTGAGTGCAGCGACCTTCTCTGATAAACATCTTATTATCTGAGGTGGGTGGATTGAGAAGCAGTACCTTCATTCAGTTTTTTCCAATAACAATTTAAATGATTTAAGAAGTCAACTTATATTCCGAGAGTTTCCCATAAAAAATGAGCAACTTTGGGTAGGGGATTGCTCTGGGAAGATGAACACTTTTTGTGATCAGCCGTCGACAAGGTTATTTAATAAACAACTCGTTAGCAGATCATTTCTCTTTACGCTCATCATCCATCGTAGCGAAACACCGTGAGCGGCCCTTTTTTAGTCCCAGTTCTTGCTTCAGGGTATTCCAGCACTTTCGTAAGTTTAAAATCAATCGATTCCTCATCTACGGTCCGGATATGACGAGTATCCCATAGGTACATCCTGCTTCCCCCGGAGATGATATGTGCTCCTTCTATGGGTATCCTTCGATGGATCTCATCGAACTTCCGTACTTTTATTTTACATGCTTGTGTAAAAAAGATAAGGTGCGGAAATCCCG
>JAZFSJ010000018.1:0-11008 GCA_036446115.1 Thermodesulfobacteriota bacterium
ATCTTTAAGCAGGGTGGTGATATCACGAAACATAATCCCTTTTTTGGGAAAGTGTGGTATGGTACGAATTCTTTCTTTAATACTTTCCATAGTATTCTCCTTTTTGTTATTAATATTTCCAAAAGCAAACCACAGAGAACACGGAGATTTTTAAGTATCATTAAGCTATATACATTTGCCCTTCTTCTTCTCTGTGTGCTCTTAAATATGTAAATCACTCATTTTAGTATATTTTTTCATTACCCTCCACAATTTTCCACATAATAACCTGATTTCTACCAGAAAATCTATCCTATGTTTCTTTACACCGCTACCCTTATCCCTTTCTCTTTCTTTCAAGTTTAATCTCTCTTAGTTCAAACTCGCATTCCATGCTTCTCTTAGAGGTTCTGTAACAAACCATGATATAGGGGTGAAAGAACTTCATAAGCCAAAATTTATCTGTTCAGTGATGTCTTTAACAAGAGTATCTTTGAGGACACAGAGTATTTCTCTGTGCACTCTGTGGTTAAACCAACAAATATCCTGCAATAAAAGTGACACTTAGGAGATACACCATCCAGTGGACCTCTCTTCCTTTGCCGCAGAATAGTTTAATTAAGGGATAGCTTACAAATCCGATGGCCAGACCTATGGGATAGTTGGCCAGGAGTGCCATGAGCAGGGTGGCCACCGCAGCCGAGAGAAAGGTGGCTACCATCACCGCGTTGAAATCCATCTTGGCTCCCTGAGCAAGGATAGCAGGATTCACGAAAATGATGTAGGCCATAGTCATGAAAGTGGTAACACCGGCAATGATTTCAGTGCGAATGGTCGAACCTGACTCTTTGATTTTAAACAATCTATCCAGCATGTTTCTTAGTCCTTTCAAAGATTGTTAAAAGGGCTGATTCTTTATAGCGAGAATGTAGATTTACAGTCAAGAAAAAACTCTTAAAAGCTTGCGTATTAAAAAACCCACTTGACATATGGTTTATTTATATATAATTAAAGGTGAAAAGGTGGGTTTTTACGATGGAAAAAGAAACCAGTGACAGAGAGGTCATGCTATGGGTGCGCTTAGCCATGACCTTTAATGTAGTCTATCAAGAAATAAAGCACGAGTTGAATAAAGAGGAAAATATCACAGTTCCTCAGCTCGAGATCATAGCGTGTCTGGATCGTACCAAAGGGCTTTCCTTAAGTGAGATAGCCGAAAGATTGCTGGTTACCGGTGGTAATATTACCGGGCTTATTGATCGAATGGAAAGGGATGGATATGTGCACCGGGTGCGGGATAAGACGGACCGAAGGGTAGTAAAGGCACTTTTGACAGAAAAGGGATTTGAACTCTATAAATCATTCTATCCAAGATACAAGAAGATTATGCAAAGGATTAACAGTGGACTGACGGAGGAAGAGAGAAAGCAACTTCAACGCTTATTAAAGAAGTTGGCAAAAGGTGTAATGCAAAAGGGATAAAAAGTGTTATGCGCACTTTTTAACTATATGATACTCGGTGTTTCGTATGGCCGGTTTTAATCCGGCGTTTTTGATGACCTTAATCATGGTTTCTTTAGAAGAGGTATAAGTAGTACCGGTTGCCTTTACAACCAACTCCTCCATTAAAATGCCACCCATATCACTTGCCCCCATTCTAAGTGCCATTTCAGAAAGTTCAAATCCTTCAGTAACCCAACCTGCATGAATGTGATCGATGTTATCTAGTACAATCCTTGCAATGGCCACTGTTTTTATGTAGTCCTCACCCGTTGTCTCCTTAACATTCAGGCGGGTGTGGGGTTTTGAAAAGGTCCAAGGTATGAAGGCGCGGAATACACCTGTTCTATCCTGAAGATCGCGAATAACGAAAAGATGCTCAACTCTATCTGCAAAAGATTCTCCCATGCCAAAGGTCATAGTGGCTGTTGCACGCATTCCAGCCTTGTGTATGTTTTCCATAACTTCCACCCATTCTGAGGTTTTTATTTTGTGGGGGCTTACCATTTGGCGGTGCTTATCCACAAGTATCTCTGCAGCACCGGGGAGGGACTGAAGCCCTGACTCTTTCAGTGCAAGTATGATTTCGTAAACTGATCTCTTTTCAATTTTCCCCAGGTAATTAATTTCAGTAGGAGTAAGGGAGTGAATATATATTCCAGGGTATTGTTTTTTTATCGCGGTGAATAATTGAGTGTAAAATTTCAAATCACATTTTTCGTTTATCCCTCCCTGGATCATTACCTGGGTACCACCTATTGCTTGGAGCTCGCCAACCTTTTCTAGAATTTCATCAACTGTCAGAATAAAAGAGTCTGGATCGTTCTTCTCCCGGTAAAATGCGCAGAAATTACATTTCGCAGAACATATATTGGTAGTGTTAATGTTTCTGTCTATTATAAAACACGCGTAATCAGCACGGCTGCCCAGCAATTCTTTTTTTACCATATCGGCCCTTTTGCCCAGGGTATAAATGTCCTCCTGGAACAGGTCAAGGGCTTCTTCTCTAGTAACTCTGCCGTTCTTAACATTTTCCATTAGTAAAACCTCAGCTTTTCAGCTTTTTGGATAAGGCCACACTTTTCAAGCATCCTGTAGTAATAGAATAACCCCTCTTTAAATTCATCGGTGAAGGCATAGGTAAGATTAGAAAAGTAATTAAGGAAATCAATGGAAAGAGTTGAATGGGACTTTGTAAATTCCGCAATCACCTCTGGGTTTTCTTTAAAAATCTTATGGGATTCATTGAATTTTTCGAATATTACTTCGAGCTGGTTGCGATATGTTTTTGCAGACTTGGTATTGATGGCGATTATGGCGAATACAACGGGATAACCTGTTCTTTCAGTCCAAAGATTGCTTATGTCGTAAACTTTGTACTTCCCATTGTCGGCAAATTTTAAGGCTTCATCACCAATGATGAGCAGGGCATCGTTGGTCTTTAAAGAAATATCAAAATCCTCTTGGTCAGATACTTGACTAAAGTTATTAGAAAAACCGTAGAATTCCCGGAATATAATTTTAATTAGATTAATGCTTGTTGCACTTGAGTTGCTAAAACCTATTTTGGCGCTATCAAGGTCTTTAATATCTTTTTTTGAAATAAGGAGCACAGAATTGACATATCCTGTGGATGCAAGGCAAAAATCTTTATAGATAAGATAGTTCTCTGGGGTTATGGCATATTCAAAAGATGAAATGAGAGAGACATCAAGAATCCCTTTTCGCATCATGTCGTTAAGTCTCGTAGGGATATCAGATACCAGGTCAAAGGGAAGCCGGTCCCGCTCCTTTAAAATGGTATAAAAAATGGGATAGGTATTGATGTATTTTATATGTCCCAGCCGTACTCTATTCATGCCTTTTTATTATCCTGTAGTTCGAATCCACTTCATATGGCGTCAGTTGCATTAATTTTATCTGATGAATGAGTTTATCCTTTGAAGACACGTTGGATTTTGAACCTGCGGTGTGTACAATGCGCTCGTCAAAAGATGTAGCGCCCATGTCATCAGCACCGAAGCGCAGTGCCACAGTAGAGAATTTAATCCCCAAATACATCCAAAGTGCTTTTATATGGGGAAAATTATCAAGCACCAATCTGCTTACCGCATACACCTTGAGGATTTCAGCTGCACTGCTGACCTTATCCAGGTGGCTAAATTTGGTATTCGATGGGTGGAAGAGGAGAGGAACAAAGGATTTAAACCCATGGGTCTCATCCTGTAACTCACGAAGCTTTAGCATGTGCTCCACCCTGTCAGCATAACTTTCAATATGACCCCAGAGCATAGTTGCATTTGTTCTCACGCCTGCCCGGTGAGCTGCCCCGCTTACCTCAAGCCACCTCTCGCTAGAGATTTTCAGAGGGGTTATTTTCTTTCTTATCTTGTCGTTAAGTATTTCTGCACCCCCGCCGGGGATACTTCCTAATCCTGCAGATTTAAGCTCAGAAAAGAGCTGATTAAGGGGCATTTCCCCCTTTTTACTTATATAATCGCATTCAGTTGCGGTAAGTGCGTTTATGTTTAATGAGGGGGCTACCTTTTTTATATTGTAGAACATTTCTTTAAAGTAGTTGAGACTGATTTTATCATTTAGTCCACCCACTATATGCACTTCCGAAATGCCATATGAAGTAGCCGTTCTCACCCTTTTAATAATCTCATCCTGAGATAAAAAATAAGCGTTGTCGGTATCCTCATCAGTGGAGAAGGCACAGATGGGACATCTCAGCTTACAGATATTGGTGTGATTGACATTGAGACTCACGCCAAAGTAGATCTTATTACCATGTATTTTACTCTTGACCCTGTTGGCAATTCTTCCCAGCTCAAGGAGGTCTTGAGTGTCAAAGAGGGCAAGTGCGTCATTACAATCAAGTCTTTCCCCCACCTCAACCTTTTTCTTTATTCTTTGCAAATGAGGGTCCATCAGATTTTTTCTCTTTTTTTTGGGTTTTGCTCTTTAAAAGATGAAGTTTAGGAGGAAGGCTGAAAATACAGCAAGGGAAATATTTCTGTTCATGTTGAAAAAGGCGGCATTTATTCTAGTGAGATCTTTTTCTGAGATAATTGTGTGTTGCCGGATAAAGAAACAGCATACCACAATCAGGCATAGCCAGTAAAGAAAATGAGCATTGACCATGATGCCCGTGAGAAAAAGGGTTAAGACTGCTGCGCTATGTAAAAGAGATGAAGTAATAAGAGCCTTTTTCAGCCCATATTTTGCGGGGATGGAAAACAAACGGTTTGTTTTGTCAAACTCGTAGTCCTGGCAGGCATAAATGATATCAAACCCTGCTATCCATAATATTACGTAAAGACCTAAAAGGAGTGCCTTGAGAGAGAATTCAGGATGCACCGCCAGTGCACCTCCAATGGGAGCGCATGCTTCTGTGAGACCCAGATAGAGGTGGGACATGGCGGAAAATCTTTTTATCAGTGAATAGGTGATAAGTAAAAATAGTGCAGGGAGAGAAAGATAAAAGCAGAGCGTATTTAACTTATATGCGGATAGAACGAATAAAATGGCAAACAGAATTGAATACCCTACTGCAGTGGATACAGACACTTCCCCTGTGGGTAGTAGCCGATGTGCAGTCCGCGGGTTCTTAGCATCTAAGTTTTTATCGAAGATCCGGTTGAGGCACATGCCGAGAGCTCTTGCGCTCACCAGGGCCGTTGTTACATAGAACCAGAGTGAGAAAGGAGGCAATTCTTCTGCAGCGAGCAATATTCCCACATAGGCAAGGGGAAGTGCGAAAAATGTTTCCTTTACTCTAATTAATTTAAGTAATACCATAATCTTTCCACTTTGAGTTCACAAGGTTTATGATCTCTTCACTCATCTTTATTTCATCGGGCCAGGGACGTGTGGTTTCTCCTTTTATCTTTCCGGTAGCATCTATACCGAGCTTGGATCCGTGAAGGGGATGGGGTGAAGAATGGTCAAGGACGTCGAGGGGACCGGAGGTTATAGTGAGATCCCTTTGGGGGTCAACATTGTTAAAAGCTTTCCAGGCAACACTCCTTAAATCTTGCACATCAACATCGGAGTCCATGACAATAATAATCTTTGTGTTCATCATCTGACCTATGCCCCAAAGTGCATGCATAACTTTTTGAGCGTGCATGGGATAGGATTTTTTTATGGATACGATGGCACAGTTGTGAAAAACTCCTTCTATGGGTAGATTCATATCTACGATTTCTGGAACAATCATTTTAATCAGTGGCAAAAAAATCCTTTCTGTTGCCTTCGCTAGGTAACAGTCTTCCATGGGAGGAGGTCCCACAACCGTTGTTGGATAAACCGCGTTTTTACGGTGGGTTATGCAGGTTACATGAAAAACAGGATATTCGTCAACAGGAGAATAGAAACCTGTGTGATCTCCAAAGGGGCCTTCAGGTTTTCTCTCCTGAGGATCGAGGTATCCCTCAATGATAAACTCTGCTTCTGCCGGCACCTCGATGTCAACTGTTTTGCATCGAACGATCTCGATTGCTTTTTCTCTTAAAAACCCAGCCAAAAGAAACTCGTCAATTCCTGGTGGTAGAGGAGCCGTAGAGGAGTAAATGGTTGCGGGGTCACTCCCTATGGCGATAGCAGCTTCCATCCGCTTGTTAGCCTGTAAGTACTGGGAGAAATGGTTAGCCCCGTCTTTATGTATATGCCAGTGCATGCCGGTAGTATTTTTGTCATAAATCTGGATGCGGTACATGCCCATGTTGCGTTTTGAGTCTTCCAAAGATTTTGTGATGACCAGGGGAAGGGTTATGAATTTACCGCCATCCTCTGGCCAGCATTTTAAAACCGGAATGATAGAAAGATCAGGATCAGTATGTACCACTTCCTGACAGGGCGCGTTGGTTACTAACTTGGGTGGAGTTTTGGCGAGTTCAATTAATTTAGGTATGAGCTTAATTTTGTTTGCGATTCCCTCCGGAACCTGAGTGTTAGTAAGTTTTTCTATCTTTTTTGCTATCTCATCGGCACTTCGGCCAAAGGCCATCTCGATTCGCTTAAAGGCACCAAAGGTATTGGTGACTACCGGAAAATGAGAACCCTTGACATTTTCGAAAAACAAGGCCTTGCCATATTTTTTGGTGACCCTGTTGGTAATCTCGGTTATTTCAAGGTCAGGTGAAACTTCCGTTTTTATCTTTACTAGTTCACCATTTTTTTCCAGATAGTGAATAAATTCTTGAAAATTGTTAAACGCCAAAAGAATCTCCCTTACTTGTATATCACACAAGTTACATTTTTATCAAAGTTGTTATAGGATTCAGCACTGACAGATGAAAGGATTCCAGGAATTTTCGTGTCTTTGTAGTACTAATCACGTTTCGTCCCCAAGCTTGGAATAAATGGAAAACATTTGCTATTGAAATTAAATCTTTTTTGATTTAAGTTTAAGAAATTATCACATAAGAAATGAGAATGCAAGTGGCGAACATGGCTATTTTCGGGGAGCAAGAGAACTGTGGAGGGTAAAAAAGTAAGGCAAAAATTCGCTTCAGTTGCCGAAAGATATGACTTTTTGAATACCCTTTTCTCATTTGGTAGTGCTTATATTCATGTAAGCACAAAAGGCTATACGGTATGAAAATTAAATTGGGGATCTCGCCCTGTCCAAATGATACCTTTATGTTTTATCACCTTCTCAATTCCAATAAATTTAACATTGATCTTACTATTGTTGACATTGAAGAGTTGAATCATAGGGCATTGAAACATGAACTAGATATTTCAAAGGTTTCGTTTTACACAGTTATGCAGGTTGCTGACCAGTACACTCTTCTTGATGCTGGTGCCGCATTGGGCAGAAACTGCGGACCCCTGTTGGTTAAAAGGACGGATAAGGGTATTAAAAAAATGAAAGATGCAAAAATAGCTGTCCCCGGTCGCCATACCACGGCAAACCTGCTTTTCAGCCTCTACGCAAAAAACGAGGGTGAGAAAGAATTTATGCCGTTTAACCAGATTATGCCGGCGGTAAGGGAAGGACGGGTAGATTTTGGTGTGATAATCCATGAGGGAAGATTTACCTACAAAAACTATGGGCTTACTGAAGTGGTAGACCTGGGTGAGTGGTGGGAAAATTTAAGCAAGCTGCCTCTACCATTGGGCGGGATCATTGCCAGGAATGAGATGCCATTCGAGTGGATCGAAGAATTTACGCAGGCATTGCGTGATTCTATCAGCAGGGCATTTTCTGAAAAGGAAGATCAAAACGCCCCCATTTATACTTATATAAGAGAACATGCCCAAGAGATGGATATGAAGGTTATAAAAAAACATATAAACCTTTATGTGACCGATTATTCGCTTTCGCTTGGCGAAGATGGAAAGAAAGCCATAGACAAGCTTTTTGATATGGCAAAAGAGTACTAGTTATGATTCGTTGCTTTTCAACCGTGGAGATCGCAGAGACCGCAGAAGGAAATTTGAAAAAAGCAATTAATTGTTAATCTGTTAATCTCTGCGGTAAACTTTACAGGCATATAGATTATGATTCTACTTACTTTCGCTACGGAAATAGAGGCAGGACCTTTTATAGATCATCATGGTCTTAAGGAAAAGGATATAACTGGTCCTTATGAGTTATATGAAAAGGGTAATATATCCCTTATAATTACAGGTATGGGATCTATAAAAGGGGCTGTCTATCTATCTGATTTGATACAGAAGAAGAAAAGAGAAGGTGTTTCTATTAAAAAAATTACAAACTATGGTATAGCTGGTTGTCTTTCTGATAAATTTTGTATAGGTGATGTGGTTGAGATTGACAAGGTAATTAAATACAACCCTGTAGAATTCTCCAAGCCCAAACCGAATAAGCACTTCGTATCGTCATTTCCGGAGATTATTGTAAATGACAAGAAAGGAGATCTAAATACTCTTGCCACTAGTGATCACCCGATATTTATTGAGGAAGATTCTAAAAGAGTAGCTAAATATGCAAATCTTGTGGATATGGAAGGCTATGGGTATGCCTTTGTAGCTAAGCTTTACCATATTCCCATAACTCTGTTAAAAGGAATAAGTGATTTTGTTTTTAAACATAGTGAAGAATCCTTTAGAGAAAACGTAAAAGTTTCCCTTGAAAAACTCCTCTCTTTCCACACATCTTGTACCTCTCTTGAAGAATAAAAGATCTTGTTACTTGCCTTAAAAAATGGCTGCAAAAAGTGAAGATGCGGCAGATAGAAGCGTATTTGAGCTAACAATTTGTTTTTAAAGTATTTTTTTGTATCCACTACCAGTTTAATTATAAAAGGTTTATATATAAATAAAAAGATATTGACTTTTTTGATGTATTTTTATATTTACACATAAAGAATACTTCACATATAAAGTATTCTTCTAATTTGTTAGTACATTTTTATAAAAGGAAGATGAAAAGTATGTCAGAAAGATTTGCAGAATTAGTGATTAGATGGAGGATTCTATTCATTATCCTGTCAGTTTCGCTCACTCTCTTTTTCCTTTTCTGCATGAGAAATCTCTTAATCCAAACAAAGCTGGGTGATCTTACTCCCCAGAAGCACCCCTATATGGAGGTGCAAAAGAAGTTGATGTATATTTTCGGTGGCCTGAATCAGGTGTCAATTGCCCTGGAAGTTGAGGAAGGCGATATCTTCAATCAAGACACCTTAAGCAAAGTGGTGAGAATTACCAGGAAATTGTACTTGGTGGATGGTGTGAATCCCGGGAGGATCGTTTCTCTCTCTGCCAGGAAGATCAAAAGTACCAGGGCCTACGAAGATGGATTTGAAGTAAAGCGTTTAATGCGCCGTGCCCCGGAAACCCCTGCCACAATGGAAAAACTCAAACAAAACATAATTAGGAATCCTATGTACTATGGTCCCTTGGTTTCCAAGGATCTTAAAGCTACCCGGATCATGCTTGATTTTGAACCGGAAGTAACCTCAAGAATGATCTTTAAAGAGCTGGAAGAAATTATTGGTCCAGAGAGAGATACTAAGACAAAAGTTTATATTGCGGGAAGGCCCATCCTGGAAGGATGGATGGATCAATATCTTCCTAAAATGGGGTGGATTTTCCTCGCTACGGGATTGATCATGATTATGCTTCTCTATCTGGCCTTCCGCTCCAAGAGGGGTATTATATTGCCCTTCCTCTCTGCTTCCATGGCAACGGTATGGGGATTAGGTGCTGTTACCCTGCTTGGATATCACCTGGATCCTGCAACTATCTTGTCTCCGTTTTTTATCCTGGCCTTGGGTATCAGCCACGCCGTTCAATTTATTAAGCGCTATTATGAAGCGATGAAAACCAATGCCCTGGACAAAAAAAGTGCAGCGCAGGAAACCTTATCCCATCTCTTTGTTCCGGCAGTAGTTTCCCTGGTGACTGATGGGATTGGTTTTATCTCCCTCTTTATTGTTCCTTTGGCCATGATTAAGAGTATGGCGCTGGTATCAGGCATTGGGGTATTAAGTATCTTCTTTACCACGGTTACCTTTCTTCCCCCTATTCTCTCCTACCTTCCCAGGCCCAAACGATTGGAGGTGGAAAGAGAAGAGAGACCTACTGTCTTGGATGCATTTTTAACTCGAATAGCCTCTCTGGTTTACAGACCTACCTCACGCTGGGTCACCTTTGGCATCTTTTTTCTTCTTGCAGTTATTGGGCTCACAGGAGCAACCAAGCTGGTGGTGGGCGATAATGAGCCTGGTTCTGCTACCTTGTATCCTGATTCCCCCTATAATAGAGCAGAAAGGGTAATTAATAATAAATTCATGGGTACCAATCCCTACTTCATAATGATTGAGGGAAAAGAGGAAGATGCATTAGTAGACTACAAGGTCTTAAAAGAGATGGAGTCTCTTCAAAACTATCTTCAAAAAAACATCCCTGAGGCAGGTTATGCCCTATCGCTGGCTGATTATATCAAGGGGCTCAATATGACCATGTTTGCAGGCAAACCTCGCTATTTTACCATCCCGGAAAACAACGGAACCATAGCTGAATACCTCTTCCTCTACTCTATATCGACTTTCCCCGGTGATTTCGACCCGGTGGTGAGCCCCAATTTTCAGTATGCCAACATAAAAATTGATTTCAAAGATCATACATCAGATACCATCAAGAATGTTCTTTTCCATACCAAAGAGTGGATTGAGAAGTTTCATAAGGCAACTACCGTAAATTTTCTCTATGCCGGCGGAGTTATAGGAACATTAGGAGCGGTCAATGAGATCATAGAAGAGACCTTGCCCTTAAGTATCCTGCAGGTTGCCTGCCTGGTCTTTGTCTGTGTGGCTTTGGCCTATCGCTCAATGGTAGGGGGGCTTCTCCTTCTTATCCCTCTGCTTTTCAATGTCCTGTTTGTCTTTGGTATCATGGGAATTAGCGGGATGAGCCTTACCATTGAGACCTTACCGGTGGCGGCTTTAAGCATTGGTCGGGGGGTAGATTACAGCATCTATGTTGCAACCCGCATCAGGGAAGAAGTCCACTCCAACAAGGAGAAGAGCCTGGAGGAGGCTATTTTAACTGC
>JAZFSJ010000019.1:0-11892 GCA_036446115.1 Thermodesulfobacteriota bacterium
ACCATCGGAAATCTTGGTTGCGAAGTTACTATTTATCCTGATGCAGAGGAATATATCAATAATGCCTTATACCTTGATCGGATAAGAACCAAGGTTGGGGAAATACACCGCGATCCAAAAAATCATCCACTTAGAAAAACGCTGTTAAAAGCCGAACTGCTGCCCTATCAGCTCGATGGCATTGCGTTCGCAGTGGGGGCAGGAAGGGCTGTCATTGCTGATGATATGGGACTGGGAAAGACAATCCAGGGGATCGGAGTCGCCGAGTTGTTATCTCAGGATATAAATATTTCCAGGGTGCTTGTTGTTTGTCCAGCCTCTGTCAAATCTCAATGGCGGCTGGAGATTAAGCGTTTTTCCGATCGCAGTTGTCAACTTGTCGTGGGAAGTGCACAGGAAAGAGTTGCCCAATACGACAGCCCATATTTCTTCACCATCTGTAATTACGAGCAGGTTCTCCGGGACATAATGGCCATTGAAAAAACAAAGTGGGATCTCATTATCCTTGATGAGGGACAGCGGATTAAAAACTGGGAGGCGAAAACCAGTCAGACGGTTAAAGCACTTCAGTCACCTTTCGCTCTGGTTCTCTCCGGGACACCACTTGAAAATCGTCTGGAAGAGCTTTTTTCAGTAGTTGAGTTTATTGATGGCCGCAGGTTAGGTCCGGCTTTCCGTTTTCTCAACAGGCACAGGGTTACTAATGAAAGAGGCAGGGTGCTCGGCTATAAAAATCTTGATGAACTTCGGGAAAGGCTTAAACCAGTCCTGCTTAGAAGAACAAGAAAAAAGATAATGAAGGAATTGCCTCCTCGAACCACAGAAATCAGAAGAATACCTCCGACTGAAGAACAGCTTTCACTTCATAATAGCCAGAAAAAAATTATCAGTCGAATTATCTCAAAAAGATATTTTACCGAAATGGACTTTCTGCGTCTCCAGAAGGCTTTGTTAATCTGCAGAATGGCAGCCAACAGTACCTTCCTGGTGGACAAACAGCCGCCTGGTTATTCAAGCAAACTGGCTGAGTTCGAAATCCTCATAGATCAATTGATGGATGAAGAAGATCGTAAAATTATTCTGTTTTCTGAATGGACAACCATGTTGAATCTGATCGAGCCGATATTGGAAAAACGTAATTTGAACTATGTCAGATTGGATGGTTCAGTTCCCCAGAAGAAAAGACAGGGGTTGATGCATCAGTTTCAAAAGGACTCCAATTGCAAACTGTTTATTACTACCAATGCAGGTTCTACCGGGCTGAACCTGCAGGCAGCAAATACTGTCATCAACGTGGACCTGCCGTGGAATCCGGCTGTCCTGGAACAGAGGATCAGCCGTGCCCACCGCATGGGGCAGAAAAGACCGGTCCAGGTGTTTCTTCTGGTTACTGAAGATACACTGGAAGAAAGTCTTCTGGGAACACTTTCTGCTAAGCACGAGCTGGCCCTGGCTGCGCTCGATCCGGATGCTGAGGTAACAGAGGTAGATCTTTCAAGCGGTGTCGACGAGTTGAAGAAGCGCATGGAGGTACTGCTTGGGACAAAACCTGAAGCACCCATGGATGAAAGCCTGAAAGAACAGGTCGAAAAAGAGACAGAAGTACTTGCACGGAAGGAAAGGATTGCAAGTGCAGGAGGGCAACTGCTAGGAGCGGCCTTTTCTTTTATGGGTGAAATATTCTCCGGAAGAGGGGAATCAGAACAGACCATCCAAATGGCTGAGATGTTTAAAAAGCAGCTTTCCGATTGTCTGGAAAAGGGAGAAGATGGTAGACTAAAGATGACAGTTACTATCCCAGACGAAACCGCTCTCGACAACATGGCTAAATCACTCGCAAAGATGGTAGGCTCAAGTTATAAGTAAACTACCGCCTGTGAAACAAAGGAAGCACGAAAGTGATGATGTTTCCTTTTGCGATTCCGTGCGAAGCACGGGGTTTTCAAAGCAAACAATAAAATACAGCCAGTATTTCTGCAAATCCCTTCACGTGGAACATAGCTACCAGTACGAAGTTCATCACGTTCTAATTTGTTCCTTAAAAAAATTTCATTCATCTTATTTTAGTGCATAAAAATACGTTATTATGTACAGTATGGTTTTAGCAGGGCTTAAAAATAATATTTTTCGAGGGAAAAATCTGGAATTATCTTGATTACTTGACACACATCCCTCTTTACCCTATAAGCGCCTCATGAAAGGTAGGTTTTTATCAATTGATTCATTTGCTGTTTGAGGAAGATAGGGGATAACTATGCCCAAGATTAAAATTGAAAGCGGTATAAACATCTACTATGAAACTGAGGGTCAGGGAGATGTGGCGATTCTGGTTCAGGGGCTGGACAGGGACCATAATGGTATGATCTCGCAGAGAAAGGATCTCTCTAAAGGTTTCCAGGTGATTGCTTATGATGCAAGGGGAACAGGACAGTCTGATACCCCCCAGGGCCCTTATACCTGTGAGCAGATGGCGGATGACCTTCGCGGGTTGCTCAAAGCTTTGAAGATAGAAAAGGTGCATATAATAGGTGCCTCACTGGGGGGCAATGTTGCCCAGGAGTTTGCGATTAGCCACCCTGAGATGACGGCGAGTCTTATCTTAATGTGTGCCTTTGCGAAACCGGATTACTATCTTCAAAGCATGGGCTGGTTTTGGGTGAGCACCATTGAGAAGATTGGCCACGCCCAATTGTGTGAAGAAATTATGCACTGGGCCTACACTAGATCATTTTTTGATACACAGAGGCAAAGAATTGATTCTATTCGTCAAAAGCTGGAAGAGTTAGAAGGTACTTACAATATAAAAGGGTTTCAATGGAAGGCAGAGGCAGGTATTAATGCTGATACCACGGATAGACTCGATAAGATTAAAGCTCCCACACTAGTGATGGCAGGTGAGCTGGACTATTTTGTTCCTCCCTCACTCTGTGAACGGCAGCTGGCCAAATGTATTAATGGGTCACGCTTCACAGTTATTAAAGATGCCGCTCATGCCTTGTTTGATGAAAAACCAGAAGAGGTAAATAAAGAGATACGGGCTTTTTTGTCGAGTATAGAATAAAGTTTTATGAATAGCAGAGAAAAGAGGGGATACAGATGAAAAAACTATACGGGTGGGCAGGGAAAATTTTAAGGGTTGACCTTAATGAAAGGAGAATTTCCCAGGTAGCGACTGAGGAGTATAGAGAGCGTTTTATTGGTGGGTTTGGAATCGGGCAAAAAATTTACTGGGATGAAACACCAGCTGAGTTGGATGCCTTTCATCCTGAAAGCCCTCTTATCTTTATGACCGGTCCCTTGACTGCTACCCCAGCCCCCAGTGCCCCGAGATTGGTTGCCTGCGGTAAATCACCTGGTTTGTATCCGGAAGTTTTCAATAGTGCCAGTCTCGGTGGGTTCTTCGCGGCAGAGCTTAAAAAGGCAGGGTATGATGGAATAGTGATTAAGGGCAAGGCCTCTAATCCGGTCTATCTTAGTATTAATAGTGAGACGGTGGAAATAAAAGATGCCGGTAACCTCTGGGGTCTTACCAACAGTAAAACCCGGCACCTGATTAAAGAGGCATTGGGAGAAAAGGTGAAACTCCTTACCATCGGGCCGGGGGCAGAGAATGGTTCTCGTATAGGTACCATAGCTACTGATGTAGGCGGCAGCGGTTCCAGGGGTTTTGGCTCGTTGATGGGGTCTAAGAATCTGAAGGCTGTTGCGGTCAGGGGTTCAGGGACAGTACCCGTGGCAGATCAGGATAAAATCACTCAGATCAGGAAACAGATTAAGGCAATGATCGGTGAGGGGTTCTATAATCTGTATGGGACACCGCTTACCACTCCGGGAACCGAAGTGGTTAAGAAGGTTCATTGCCACGGATGCCCGCAGGGGTGCTGGCGCACACTGCATAGAAGTCCTTCGGGAGAGGAGGGGATTCGGAAGTGCCAAACCCCGTTAATGTATACCTTCTGGGACAGGAAGTTTCACCAGGATGTCACCGAAACGAGCTTCCGTGCCACCTCGCTTGTCGATGATTACTCACTTTGTGTTTTAGAGGTCGTCTTCCTGCTTTTCTGGTTGGAAAGGTGTTTTGAACAGGGCATCCTCTCTGAAAAGGAAACCGGACTTCCCTTGAGTAAGATGGGGAGCTGGGAGTTTATCGAGGCCATAGTTAAAAAGATTTCTTGTGGAGAGGGATTTGGCAAAGTGCTTGCTGAGGGAGTGGTAAGGGCTGGTGAGAGGGTGGGAAAAGATGCACACGCAATAGCAGAAGCAGGTCGTCCCATGCCCTATGGCCCTAAGGTGTTCATTCCCTCTGCGCTCCTCTATGCTACAGAACCGCGACCACCTATTACGGAACTCCACGAGGTCTGTCATCCCCTCACCAAATGGGCCCTGTGGTATACCACCAAGGGGGCAAAGTCCTATGTTTCTACTGATGTATTAAGGGGGATTGCAGAAAAGTTTTGGGGCAGTGAGGAGGCCGTTGATTTTTCCACTTATGCGGGTAAGGCTCTGGCAGCGATAAAGATACAGGACCGCCAGTATGCCAAGGAATCTCTGGTGATGTGTGATTTCGCCTATCCTATTTTTGATAATGCCGGCTCAAAAGATCATGTGGGGGACCCGAGTTTAGAGAACAGACTTCTTTCCGCAGTTACGGGAAGAGAGGTAGATGAGGAGGCGTTGAATCGTGTGGGGAAGAGGATTTTTACTTTAAACCGGGCTATTCATTTAAGAGAAGGCAGGAGAGGAAGAGAGGATGACACCCTGCCGGAAACTCAATTTATAGAACGAGTTGAGCCCATCTCCGATGTGTTTGGTATGCACAATCCCGAACTCTTTCTTCCGGGATCAGGCGATGAAGTCGTCTCCCGCAAGGGGAAAGCCCTGGAAAAAGGTAAGTTTGAACAGATGCTGGATGAGTATTACGAACTGCGTGGTTGGGATAGAGCTACGGGATTCCTGAAAAAGGAAACGCTTCAAAAGCTTGATCTCCCCGAGGTAATCGACTCCCTGAAGGAAAAGGTGGTTTAGCCTAAGGGGTGATTCCTTTCTTATACAAGTAATTTCTGCATAAACGACCTACTTTAGCGCTGTGTCAAAGCATCTTCTGCCTTGAAACAACACGTGCCAGAATGTCCGGATTGAATAGTATAGGAGGCATCTCATTGCATATATCCTAAACTTTTCAATCGATCTAAGGTTGTCTTATCGATATCTTCCCTTGATAGTTGGACGTGTTCAACCGTGGTTGGCCTGGCGTGTCGGTGAAGCCTTTCTCCCATGGCCTTTAGCATGGAATTCACGATTTGCGGTTTTTCCAAGGCAAGATTTTTCCTCTCAAACGGATCATTAAGCCTATTGTACAGTTCAACTCCTTGCCCCCGAAATTGGTAAAGAAAATAGGAAAAATTGATTAGTTCTTTAAATGAGTTAACACGTTTAATATGATCCAACTTATTTATGATTAGTTCCCACTCCTTCGACCGTAAAATGAAAAACTGAGGAAACCCTTTTTTATCATAAGTCCAATAAGAAACCCCCAGCGCATAAGTGCGGGGAAAGGGAACTTTGCCATCTTCTTTTGTAATAAAATCTGATAAATCAGTGCCTGCCAGCCTCATCCCGGTGGGTGTTATGCCAACAAGGCTTAACATCGTGGGTACCATATCGATGAGTTCTACGGGTTGGTCGGAACGTTTGGGGGGAATCAATCCGGGACAATACCAAAAAAGGGGTACTTGAAGTTCACTATAAGGAGAAGGACCGTGATTGAAGTAGTATCCGTGATGGCCAAAAAATTCACCGTGATCAGAAGTAAATACTAATAGCGAGTTGTCAAGATATCCTCTATCTTGCAGGTTATAAAATAATCGCTTGAATTGTTCATCCTGAAAGCGGATTTCTCCATCATAGCGTGCCAGAGCATCGGCAACCTCTTTTGCAGTAGGGGTTGATTTGTTGTAACTTTTTATATAGTTGGTTGGCTTTAAGTCTTGTTGATATTGAGAATCATTTCTAAATGTTTTGACATAATTTTCATGAGGATCATAAGGTGAGTGTGGGTCCAAGTAGTGTACCCAAAAGAGGAAGGGTTCTTTTAATCCTTCGCTTACCAACTCCAGAGCGTTGTCTGTTGTAGAAGCAGGATCTGTCGTTTTTAAGGATGAATATTTTTCAAAACCTTGTTGAAAGTTAAAAACCGTATCGAGATTAGGGTTGCTCACCACAGCATACGTATGGTATCCCTGCTGATTTAGTTCTTCGGTCACGGTGACAACACTGTCTGGCAGCACTGAACCAGCTGTCCACACACCATGATTCCATGGGTAATTTCCGGTAAAAAGGCTCGCGAAACTTTGACTTGTCTGGGGATAAGAAGCTGTTACATTGGAAAAAGATGCAGATTGGGTCATGATCTTGTCTATAAAAGGACTTGTCCGGCGGGAATACCCGAAAAAACTCAGATGATCTGTTCGCAGTGCATCATATGTGATAAGAATGATATTTTTAATGTGGTGACTTGATGGTACGTAGCTATCACGAGCCTTTTCCGCCCGGGATTCCAGGGAAGAGAAGTCCCTGTGGTGATATGAGAAGGTATGTGTTTTTGGAAAGACTGAATTGATTAGCACCACTCCCGTGACAGCCAGAGCAAGGCAAAAGATGCTGGCTTTATAATGTAATGTCCGATTTAAGGATTTTGGGTTTTTTATTTTTCGCAGGGAAACAATACTTACAAAAAAAAGCAGCAGGATAATCAATAAGCAGATGGTTGTTGATATGGTATGATCGACATTAATGCGCAAATATAGTAGTGTCCATTTCTTTGCCAGCGAAAAATTAAAGGGCTTTATTGCCCATGGTTTTACTATCGGATATACTCTCGGCAATAAAAAATAATATGAAATTATTCCGAAAGAACCTAAGAGTTCTGTAATACAGTGAGTGATGTAATCATGCTTCACCCATTTAAAGAGCCGGAGCATAAAGAAAACGGGTAAACCCGTGATACTCATTATCCCAAAATGCAGGATAAAGAGTGAGCAAATCAGGTAGACAAGAGTTATTAGTCCGTCAGCAAAAGAATAAATGATGTTATAGTCAAGCCAGAAAAGTAATATGAATAAAAAACCAGAAAAGGAAGAAGTAATTAGGCTTATAAAAATCAGTGAATTTAATTTACTTGTTGTTTCACTAATAAGTTTATTATTTAAATATTTCGATGGTTTCATGGGATATTAATTATCTTAGCATCGTATGTTTCAACCCGTACTTAGCGACGAAATTTGGTTTTATGGGAAAGAATTAGCTTTTTAATGGAATAAGTATAGGGAATAATCTATAATGTGTCAATCTAACAGTGGCCGCGAGATATTAAAGACTCAAGACTGAGTTTGGAACAGACCTCACCAAATTCATAGTTCACTTCTTGTGCAATTAGCAGGAGAAGTTGGTGCGGTTAATTGCAATAAGTTGTTGACGGGGAATCATCCTTGCGTAAAACACTATGCTTCCGTTGCCTGACCTTGGATCAGACTATGCTAAGTCAAAAATTTAAATTTTTATTTTTTATCTTTCTTTGTGTATGTTTCACATTACCTTCCCTGCTCCGGGCGGAAACCACCATACTTATGCTGGGAGATTCTCTTACCGAGGGTACTGGTGTAAGAAAAACCCAGGCCTATCCCTATCTGGTCGAGCAAAAACTGAGAGCTCAGGGTTTTTCTTCGATTAAGGTGATCAATGCGGGGGTGAGCGGGTCTACCTCGGCCAGCGCACTTTCTCGCTTGAAGTGGCATTTGCGGTCTACCCCGGAGATTCTGCTGCTCGCCCTGGGGGCAAATGATGGATTGCGTGGATTGTCGACGGCACAAATGAAGCGAAATTTGGCTAAGACCATTAAGCTGGCTTTAAGTAAAGGTGTCCGGGTGGTATTGGCCGGTATGAAAATGCCCCCGAACTATGGAGCCGAGTATACACGAGAATTTGAAAAGGTGTTTTATCAACTGGCAAAGGAGTATGATATAGTGTTTATCCCCTTTTTACTGAAGGGGGTGGCAGGGGACCCGAAACTTAATTTTCCTGATGGTTTACATCCCAATGAACGGGGACATCAGATCATTGCCGAGTTGGTATATAAAACTTTGGTAAAGCTGGAAAACCTTTCGAAGGGGAGTTAGAGGTATGTCAAGCAATATAAAGTGATGCTCCCCGCGCACCCTAGTTAAATATGCTTCGCATTTAACCGGGCAAGCAAGGCGGGGCTTTCTCGGCACCTGCCGGTAAAGACTTTGAAGATTTTGTGTGGGCCCGCCAGTGTGCAAGCCACTTCAAGTTTAAATTTTCAAAGTATTTGAATTGTTTTTCTGCATTTATCTGTAAAAAGCTGCGTCCTAATTAATTTATGAAGTTACTATGATTTTAAAAATCACAGACCTGCACAAGTCGTTTCAATCCCCTGGTAATCACAACCCTATCCATGTTCTAAAGGGAATCAACCTTGAGATGGTACAGGGGGAGACCGTTGCCATATTGGGGCAGTCGGGGAGCGGCAAGTCCACACTACTCGCTTTGCTAGCCGGGCTGGACAAACCATCATCAGGTGTTATCGAAATGGACGGACAGCGGATGGATACCATGTCTGAAGAGGACTTGGCCAGGTTTCGTGCTCAAAAGATTAGTATCGTGTTTCAGCAATTTCATTTAATGTCCCATTTGACCGCTTTGGAGAATGTCAGCCTGCCGCTGGAGTTGGTTGGTGATGATGATGCTGAAGACAAGGCACGCCATGCACTGGATCAGATCGGCCTGTCGCATCGGCTTTCCCACTTCCCTTCTCACTTGAGTGGAGGAGAATGCCAGCGCGTTGCCATTGCCCGTGCCATGGTTACCCGCCCCGCGCTCCTGCTTGCAGACGAACCCACCGGAAACCTGGATCCCCACACAGGATGTAAGGTAGCCGATCAGTTGTTTGAGCTGGTTAAAACTACCACTATGACCATGTTACTGGTGACCCACAACGAATCCCTGGTTGATCAGAGTCAACGGCAACTTGTTTTACAGGAAGGCACGCTCCATGAAAGTCTGGATTAAGCTTGCCCTAAAGGAGCTGCGGAACCATCGCAGGTTCAGCCTGTTTTTTATCCTGAACCTGACCCTGGGACTGGTAGGTTTTTTAACCCTGGATTCTTTTAAGACCTCACTGGATTACTATTTCGCCAGCCGCTCTAAAGCCATTCTCACCGCTGATATCGGCATTCAGGCCACCCGACCGTTTCGGGACGAAGAACTCAAAATATTTGACGCGATTCTTGGCACTAGCCGACAGGAAGCACGGCAGATGACTTTTTTCCATATGGGTGCCACCGAAGATCACTCTCGGCTGATGCAAATCGTGAGCATCAGCAAAGAGTTCCCCTTTTATGGTGATCTGATTCTTTCCCGCCAGGGACGTGTAACCCCAAAGCTGGTGGAGCAGGATTTGTATGACGGTCAGGCAGTCTGGGTCTTCCCTGAATTATTGCTTTCTCTGGGAATTGAGGTAGGAGATTTTTTAAAGATCGGCGATGCCTCCTACCTGATAGCCGACACTGTTATTGAAGAGCCATCAGGGGCATTAAACACCTTTGGTGTGGCATCTAAGGTATATATCGGCATAAACCAGATCGAGACTACCGGATTAGTTAAACCGGGCAGCCGCGTGTACTATTACCGTTTTTACAAATTTGACCGTCCTGTGGATGAGCAGTCCCTGGCTGTTTCTCTCAGAGAGCACTTACAGACAGCATTAGGCACTGCCCAGGATGTGCGGGTCATAACTCCTCAGGATGCCAGCGCACAGGTTGGTCGGGGTTTGGTCTATATCAATGACTATCTGGGATTGACCGCCCTGGTTGCGCTGTTTCTGGCCGGAATCGGAACGGCCTATTTATTCAGGAGCTATTTCAACGGTCGGCTAAAAGAGGTGGCGATCCTTATGAGTCTGGGGGCACGTCGGCGGGATGCCTTGAAAGTCCTGCTCTGGCAGGTGGCAATCCTGGGTGTGTGTGCGGCGGTGGTTGCCAATACCCTGGCTTTTTTGTGTATGCCGCTTCTACCGGCCTTGATGCGGGATTTTCTTCCCAAAGGGTTTGCTACCCTTATCAGACCGGGCAGCTTCGTGTTAGCCGGGTTCATGGGTACAGTAGGCAGTGTGCTTTTTTGTGTGCCCATCCTGATGAATATCCGGGATGTTGAGCCGATGTTACTATTTCACGAAACCGCTTCCATGACAAAAAGCTCTGGTCGATGGACGGTTCAGCACTGGCTGAGCTATCTTCCGGGATTGGCAGCATACTGGGGACTGGCCGTGTGGCAGGCACATTCATTTCGAGTGGGAAGTGCCTTCGTCGGATTATTTTTAGCTGCAGCGGGGATTTTAGGGATCGTAATCTGGCTGATGTTTGCAAGTTTGGGCAGGATCTCTGTCAAGTCTTTGGCATTTCGTCTGGCCTTTCGCACCATGAGCCGTAATAAGGTGTCCGTTACCGCCAGCTTTTTGGCCATCTCACTGGGGGCCATGCTCTTAAACATTATCCCTCAACTGCACAAGGGGCTGAACGAGGAAATCAGTCAACCTGCCGGCCAGACCTTGCCCGGTTTTTTCCTCTTTGATATTCAACCTGAACAGGTGGAACCTCTTAAAACCTATCTTACCACACAGGGATATCCCTTGCGTAATGTCGCTCCTATCATACGTGTCCGTCTGGAAACGATAAACGGTAAACCCCCTGCTGCGATCCCGGTAAGTCCGCGCATGACCCGTGAAGAGCAAGCGGAGCAGCAGTTGCGACAACGTGGGATTAACCTTACCTACCGCATCGGTTCCTATCCTCCTGAAGATATTGTCGAGGGCCGTCGAACCGGGGATACCTATAGTGCCCACTCTGGTCAGCCTGCGGAGATTTCAGTAGAAGTGCGCTATGCCGAGCGCCTGGGATATGAGTTGGGAGATATATTGGGTTTTGATGTGCAGGGTGTTATGGTAGAAGGCAGGATAGTGAACCTGCGCCGTGTGAGGTGGAATAGTTTTCAACCAAACTTCTTCATCCAGTTTCAACCGGGTGTTTTGGAAGATGTACCCAAATCCTTTTTGGCCTCTATTTCCAGCGTGCCGGCTGAACAGAAGCCCCTGCTCCAGAATGGCGTGGTGCAACAATTTCCCAACATATCCATGTTTGATGTAACACGGGTGGTGGAGCGCATTCTGCAACTCACCAGACAGCTTTCCTGGGCATTACAGTTTATGGCGATGTTGTCCATCATAGCCGGATTGGTGGTGGTATTCTCCATTGCCCGGCACGAGGCGCACACCCGAGTGTGGGAAATCAATCTACTCAAAGTGCTGGGAGGCAGTTTTCAAAAAATCAGGGAAATCTTTCTCATTGAAGCTGGATTAATTGGCGGCACCGCATCTTTTTGCGGCGTGATACTAAGTTTCGTCCTGTCATACAGTATTGCTGAACTGGTATTTGAAAGCATCTGGAGTTTCTCCTGGCGGTTTGGCCTTATAAGTATCGGACTCATCGGTGTGTTAAGTATTCTCACCACCCTTTCCGCCACCTGGCAGGTGCTGCGGCAAAAACCCTTAGGCCTCCTACAGGCTGTTTAGCGTGCCACCGGTTCATCCGGTTTTTTACTTTTTTCTTCCTTCCCGCATTTTGTCATTCCATTGCCAAAGGGCTATCCCCGTTCGCGAGAGGTTCTGAAATACTAGTGATGCTACCCGCGCACCCTAGTTAAATAAGCTTTGCATTTCACCCTGTTAAATAAGGAGCTGGTTTACAGCATATCTCGTCCATATAGGTCATTTATGTATTTTATTACTAGTTCGTTCCCATGCAGCTATTTAACAGGGTA
>JAZFSJ010000020.1:0-4604 GCA_036446115.1 Thermodesulfobacteriota bacterium
AGGATTTTGCGCAGTGGACGGCCTTAGAGCGGTTGGAAGAGGCAAAGGACACGGGAGCGCAGGCGATAGCGACGAGTTGCCCCTGGTGCGAATCGAATTTAGGAAACGCCATCAAGGGAATGGAAGAGAAGATAGGACTTTTCAGTTTAACGGATTTGATGAGTAAAGCCCTGTAAATGACGACTTCGTTAAGATTAGTTTTAACAATTTTACAAATTATAAGGGGAGGTTATAATGAGTGAAGAGATTAAAAACAAAGTAATGGATTATATGAGTAAGCATAACATCTGTTCCCTGGCAACAGTGAGGGGGGATGAATTTCCCCAGGTAAATACCGTGGAATATGTCAATGACAACCTCACCCTCTATTTTGCTACTGATCCCAACAGCCAAAAGGTCAAAAATATCAGAGAGAATTCCAAAGTTTCCCTGACTATTGATGAAGATTATGCAGATTGGTCGAAGATTCAAGGGATTTCACTGGGAGGTAATGCGAAAATTATCTCCGATGAAAAGATGCTCGAAAAGGTTGGTGGTCTTTACATAGGGAAGTTTCCCTTTGTTGCGGATTTCCCGGAGACAGAACTCTTATGGGTTGAAGTTACTCCCACTGTGATTTCCTGGTTGGACTATACGGTTGAATTTGGACATCATGTGTTAGTAGAGGTGTAGGCGTGTAACTGGATTGTGTGGGGGATATCTTTAAGTAATTCAGTGACCATAGGTTTTGCTCAAAGAAATTGAAACGATACTGGATATATATCAAGAATCAAGCATCTGAGATTGCTGACAAATAAAGTAACAATTAAAATAATCTTCTTAAACAATTTCAGAAAGGGTAGATCGATGAAGGATAAAAAGCATAAAATGATCTATGATGGACTGGTGAGCATTCTGGGAAAAGAAAATGTTTCAGATGACCCCGGCATTATGCTTGCCTATGCTCGAGACTGGATGCCTGAATCTACCATTAATCCCAATCCTCCCGCTTTTGTTGCCCTTCCCAGCAGTACCAAGGAGGTTCAGGCCATTGTTAAACTGGCGAACCGGCTTAAGTTTCCCTTCATCCCCGTGGGCGGTAACCTCTGGTCTCTCAATAATGTTGCGCGTGAGCCTTATACCGTTATTCTGGATCCTAAAAGGATGAACAGGATTATTGAAATTGACGAGAAAAATATGTATGCCCTTATTGAACCCTACGTTTCCCATGCTCAGCTTCATTCAGAGGCCAACAGGAGGGGGCTTTATTTAGGGGCGCCGGAAGCGGGTTCCCAGATGTCATCCCTTGCCAACCATGTATTTCAGGCCGCCTGGGGTGTCTCCCACCGGCTGGGGATGGGATACCGTAACATCCTCTCGATGGAGTGGGTACTTCCCAACGGGGAGATCCTCACCACCGGTTCTCTCTCACAATCTGTGGAGGGTAAGTTCTGGGGAGAAGGGCCTGGTCCTGATTTAAGGGGACTAATAAGGGGGAGCTATGGGGTAATGGGTGGTTTTGGTATGGTTACCAAAATGGCAGTTAAACTTCACCCTTACCCTGGTCCTAAGGTTTTTCCCTGTGAGGGGATACTCCCTGATCAAAAGTCTTTCATGCCTGAGGATAAATTTGAATGGGTTTTATTTACCTACCCTACGGTGCAAAAGGCGGTAGATGCTATGTATAAGATCTGTCATGCGGAAATAGGGGGGAATTGCTCCAAGTGGCCGACCTCTTACCTCAACTGGTATTGGGCTAAATCTGGCGAGGAGTATTGGGAGACCTGGAAATCAGAGTACTGGCAGAAAAACTGCAAAAATATGGTTGCGGTATGTTCATGGGGGTTTACCTCCAAAAAACAGGTGGAATACGAAAAGAGGGTGCTGGAAGATATCATTAAGGAAACTAAGGGAAAGAAGGTTTCTCAAGAGGTGCATGACCGCATTGTCTCTCGTATCGCTAATTGCTGGATTCGCACCACCTATGGACCCCGGGTGATCAGTCGATCGGGTACCTTCATGGTCTTCTCCATTCTGGTTGATACCATGGACAGTGATATAGGTGCCCTCAAAAGGTCGAAAGAATTTATTGACAAGTATAGTCCGCCCATACTTGATTGTGATCACACTGATTGGATTGCCTCCTATGAGATGGGGCATCTGGGCTATGAAGAAGATATGTACCCGGTAGAGAAAACTGTAGAAGGTTTGTCTCTGGTGCTTAATGGTACGATGAAAGAGATACAATTTGATGTGAAGAGACGCCACGAATACAATATCGCACCTGCCCTGGGGGCAGACTATCATCAAAGTGCGGCTAAAGTCTTTGGTTATGAGAGATTGCTTAAGGGGATCAAACAATCGCTGGATCCCGAAAATGTTTCATGTCCACCTCAGCCTATACCAACTGATTAGAAAGAGAGAATAGTAAGTGAGTGTAAAGATTATGTTTTGTAAAATATGACGACTTCGTAAAAAGTCCATATGCTGCGTTGCACTTCATCTTTAGTCACTCCGACGTACACCTAAGTACGCCTCGTTCCTAAAGATTTGTTCGCCTTGCATCTGGAGCTTTTTACTGTGTCGTCTGTTTCATGACTTTTTACGAGATCATCAAATATAACACATGAGAAAAGGAGGAGAAAGATGAGATTAAAAGACAAAGTATGTATCGTTACAGGAGGGGCCTCAGGATTGGGGAAGACCTTCAGTCTGGCGCTGGCCAAAGAAGGAGCAAAGGTTGCAGTCTGTGCCCATTCATCTGATACCGGACCGGTGGTAGATGAGATCAAGAGCAAAGGGGGAGAGGCTATTGGTATCAAGGTAGATGTAAGAGAGGTAAAGAGCACGGAAGAGATGGCAGCCAAGACAAAAGAGGCCTTTGGAAAAATTGATGTGCTGATAGCTAATGCAGGATTATACGGCCAGCTCAAACCCCAGCCTTTTGAGACCATAGATCCCGATGAGTGGGACATGGTGATGAAGGTCAATCTCAAGGGACCTTATTTAAGTTCCCGTGCGGTTCTACCTGCCATGCGGGAGCAGAAGAGCGGTAATATCATTATTGTCTCATCCGTTTTCTGGGTAGTGGGGAGACTTCCCTGTATGCACTATGCGGTAACCAAGGCAGGAGAGATTGGCATGATGCGACAGATGGCAGCCCAACTTGCAGATGATAATATCAGAGTAAACGCCTTCATGCCGGGAGGTACCTTTGATGAGGCAACAGAAAAGTTCTTATCCCATCTTCCTGAAGGGACAAGTGAGGTGCTGGTTAATCAGATGCAGTTAAGACATAGAAAGCTTATGCCGGAGGACCTGGTAGGAGGTCTTCTCTTCCTGGCTTCTGATGAAAGTGATATGATGACAGGGCAAGCCCTACCGGTCGCTGGCGGGATTTGCTTTTATTAATAATTCATCTTTGGAAAATTATTTTTCTGCTAAAGGATTCTGCAACGATAATATAATAGACTCAGGGCGATCGAAGCGATCCTAGATACTGGTTTCTTGATGCTGGATAAAATAAAAATTGAATATATTCATCCAGTGTCTAGTATCCAGCATCTTGTGTTTAACACCCAGAAACTTGCATGCTTAGGGTGATAAGTTTTACCAATTTTCTAAGAGGAGGAATGTATCATGGCAGAAAACTATGATTTTATAATTGTTGGAAGTGGGCCCAATGGATTATTTAGTGGGTGCTATCTGGCGAAAGCAGGCCAGAAGGTGCTTGTCCTGGAAAGGATGGAGGAGATCGGGGGTGGGTGCCCTCCTGTTCAGGAATTGACAGGTGTTCCGGGATTCAAACACAACCGCCATTCCATCTGGCATGTCTGGATGCCCTACACTCCCCCCTATACCGATCTGGAAATGGAAAAGTATGGGTGCAAGTACTATCTCACAAAACTTGATGAACCTATCAACTGCCAGGTGTATAGGGATGGAAGGGCACTCATGTTCTGGAGGGATTTGGACAGGATGTGCAAAGGGCTGGAAAAGTTTTCCAAACGTGATGCCGAGACCTGGAGAGAGCTTGGCGAAAGGTTGAGGCCCTTTAAAGAGACGTTGCTCAGTATGTTTTTTACCCCTCCTCCTCAACTTTCCCAGGTCTTTGCTCCTTTAGAGGAGAGCGTTGAGGGACAGCGTCTGATGGTAGATATTCTTTCCACTGCAGAAGACTTTTGCGACACCTACTTTGAGTCGCCGCAGATTAAGGCATGGCTGCAGGCCCAAGCAGTCAATATGGGTATGCCGCCCGATGCCTCCTTGAGTGGTACCATGATTGTTGCCACCGGTTTCTCCCAGCAGGATACTCCGGCAGGGCTTTGCATTGGCGGATCGGGAGCGGTGACCCAGGCACTGGTTAACTGCCTGAAAGATAATGGAGGAGAGATCAGGAACAAAACACATGTTGATAAAGTGCTCATTGAAAACGGTGAGGCCAAGGGAGTGATTTTGAGTGATGGGACGGAGATACGGTGTAACAAAGCCGTTATTTCAGATACCGCTGCCAATCGCACCATGCTCGACCTGGTGGGTGAAGAGCATCTTGACGAGCATACTCTTTTCAAGGCCAAAAACTTCAAATGGTGTAAAACAGCCCTTAACGTCGTGCACCTTGCCCT
>JAZFSJ010000021.1:0-16941 GCA_036446115.1 Thermodesulfobacteriota bacterium
CGTTAAGAATCCAATATCCAAATGTCTGGTATCATGTGATGAACCGTGGCAGGCGGGCTGAGAAAATTTTTTCAAACAAAACAGATTACACTACCTTCCTTGTTAAACGAAAGGGGGCACACATGGAAAGCAGAAATTAAAAAGGGGAACGTTGGTTCCGAGAGCAACTTAAATATAGAGGATAAAACGATGAATAAGATGACGTTATTTACGACAAGCCTTAAAATAGGGGTTTGGAGATTTCAAATATTTTCCAAACCCCCGTTATTATTTATTCCTTACTTCTCAGTTCAACATGGTCAAGATATCCCCTCCCACTTTCTGCAGCCTATAAGAGGACTCCGCAGCTAACCCTTCAAACTGAGCTGCCCTTGTATAGGCATTTACCACATTAAACATAGTATCTCCAGCCTCTAACGGCCACGCCCATTCAACAGCCTCCTTCTCAATTTTACCTAACTGGAATTGACGATTAAAAGTCTCAATGGTAGATTCAGGATTCAAAGATATATAATAACATTTTGCGGTAAGCTAAGATTTATGATAATGATACACATAACATCGGAAAAAGACCTATCACGCCAACTCACTTTATTTTAAGAATATTAGGCCTCAATGGAAAAGAGTATGATAAGCGGAATTATGCAGCGGGTTAACCTCAGCTCTGTCATGATTTCATATGTAGAAGACAGGTAGATTCTATCTTCAGTCCGTGTGCACAACAAGTGGAGAGAAGAATGAACTTTAAAAATATGACCTATAAAGAGATTACTCAATTGGTTAGCGCTCTTAATACTGCCAAGGATATTAATGATGCGATACACCAACTAGATGATCTAGTAGAATCTTTAAAAATACTAAGAAGCATGTTAGACGGAAGGAAGACTCTTCAGATACAAAAGGATAAAATGGAGCGCCGGAAAGGGTTAAAAGTGATTACCAAAAGAGGAAAGAAAAAGGTTTGACCTAACACACTTCATAATGAGCAACAGCTTCCACTTATAATTACATCGAGTTAGGAAGTTTTCTTTTTAAAATATGAAAATTATATGATAATTGTTCCTCGCTTATTTTTTTACATTATGGGTTGACTTCAAACTTTAAAAATACTATTTAATAACTGAATTTTTTTAATCGGATTTAACAATTTTCTTTTAAGGAGATTTCTATGTATATTGTGGTTTGTGTAAAAATGGTTCCCGATACCACCCAGGTTAAAATTGACCCCGAAACCAATACCCTGGTCAGGGAAGGTGTGCCTTTTATCACCAATCCCTTTGATACCCATGCGGTGGAAGAGTCTTTAAGATTGAAAGATAGATATGGGGCACACGTCACCGCTATTTCTATGGGGCCACCGTCGGCAGAAAGTGTTTTACGGCGGGCAATTGCATTGGGTATCGATGATGGTATACTCCTAAGTGACAGGGCTTTTGGGGGGGCGGACACCCTGGCAACCAGCCGTGTATTGACTGAAGCCATTGCTAAGCTGGGTGAGAAAGAAGCGGTCGACCTTGTCATCTGCGGCAAACAAACTATCGATGGGGATACGGCGCAGGTAGGGCCCGGAATAGCATCCCGTCTGGGGTTTTCTCAGCTTACCCTGGTTGATAAAATCCTGGAGATAGATCAAAAAAGCAAAATCATTAGGCTACAGCGTAAACTGGAAGACCACCATGAAACCGTGGAGTCCACCCTACCGGCTTTGCTCACGGTAGAACGGGAGATTAATCTTCCCCGCTATCCCACAGTGCCCGGCAGGCTTGATGCGACAGAGCTGAACTTACCTGTGTGGACAAATAGTGTATTGAAGCTGGATCCCAAAACCATCGGATTGCAGGGTTCTCCCACGCAGGTCAGGAAAATCTTTGCCCCTGAAAGAGAGAAAGGTGAAATTATCCCCGGAGAGGGAGATAAAAAAGAACAGGCTGTTAAAACCATGTTTGATAAGCTGGTGGACTGGGATTTCGCCACCCCTGAAAGTTAAAAACGGACGCAGATGAACGCAGATTATCAAGATTTTAAATATAAAGATATAACTGAGAAGATTATTGAAATCTTTTTTAAATTTAAAGCAACTGATATAGAAGTTGGACTTTTACTCAATTTCGGTACTAAACCAGAATTTAAACGAAAGGCATTTGATAATTTAAGAAAATAGTTATCAGCATTTATCTGCGAATTTACCCCGTGAAATAATAGCAATTTACTTGTTAAATAGCTAGCAAAGGAAGTAGTTTTGACGAGGTAACCTAATAGCAATTATTTTGTATTTCACAGGGCGAGTCTGCGTCCAAAAAAATTGGGAGGATTAATGGGAGAAAAACCAAAAAAGAAAAAGAAACCCAGGGGAAAAGCAAGGCTCATCGCCGGCAAGTGTATCGCCTGCGGAGCCCGATGCCAGACATCCTGCCCCTCAGATGCCATTGAGATGAATGACAGTGAAGAGCCGGTTATTTCCGTCGAAAAGTGTATCGGTTGTCGCAAGTGCATTAAGGTGTGCCCCTCAGAAGCGCTGGAGATGTACCTCACCCCCGAGGAGAAAAAGCTCCTTGCCGAGCTTAAAGCGGGAGGTGCAGTAGAGGAAGAAGTAGAGGCTGAGGCAGAAGAGGATAAAGCCGATGTGGGCGACTGGAAAGGGGTGTGGGTATTCGTCGAGCAGAGCGAGGGGAAAGCCCACCCGGTATCATGGGAGCTTTTAGGTGTGGGTAGAACCCTGGCAAATGATTTAGGCGTCGAGCTTGCTGCCTTTGTACTGGGCTCGGATATTAAGCCACTGGCAGAAGAGACCTTTGGTTATGACGCTGACAAGGTCTATCTTATTGATGATCCTCTTCTTCACCACTATCGTACACCCACCTATCTTAATGGCTCTATTTCCCTCATTCAAAAATACAAACCTGAAATTGTGCTCATGGGGGCAACAGGCCTGGGAAGAGACCTTGCAGGGGCAGTGGCAACCGCACTTAAAACGGGTTTAACCGCTGATTGCACCGGGCTTACTATCGATAAGAAGATGCGGCTTTTAGAACAGACCCGTCCTGCCTTCGGCGGTAATATCATGGCCACTATCTTAACCGAAACCGCACGTCCCCAGATGGCCTCCGTAAGACCTCACGTGATGCCCAAGCCGGAGTTTCAGCCCGGTAAAAAGGGAGAGTTACTCACCGAACCCTTTACTCTTCCTGAAGATCAAATTGCCACCAAGGTGTTGGAGATAAAATCCCTTCTCACTGAAGGGTCTATCAATATCGCCGCAGCCAATATTATCGTAAGCGGGGGACGTGGCATGCTGGGACAGGAAAACTTTAAAATGTTGCAGGGCCTGGCAGACCTTTTAGGCGGAGTGGTAGGCGCCTCACGCAGTGCGATTGATGCAGGATGGATGCCTCATGAACGGCAGGTGGGACAAACCGGTAAAACAGTCAGGCCCAAACTCTATATCGCCTGCGCTATATCAGGCGCTATTCAACACCTGGTAGGCATGCAAGACTCTGATTATATCATAGCCATTAATAAGGATAAAACCGCTCCTATTTTTGAAGTCGCCCATTTAGGCATCGTAGGAGATATCTTTGAGATTATACCGGGGGTGATTGAAAATTTACATCAAAGTGGCGTAAAACCCCCTTCTCCGGAATAAAAACAGTTTTTGAAAAACACACATTAAACAGAAAGGAGAACCCTTGAGTAAAATAGAATCCCTAATATTTGCCATTTTGCTTACATGTGGCATCTGTTTCTTTTTTAGAAACGTTTTTCGACTCTTTGCCATAGTCTGCCTGGGACGGTGGGATAACCGGTTCGACCATCTCTGGTCTCGTTTTAAAGGGATGTTTCTCTATGCCTTTATCCAGCTTCGGGTAGTGAGCGAAAAATATGGGGTCAACCACTTTGTTCTCTTCTGGGGATTTATGGTTCTGGCGCTGATCAATGCACAATTTTTCATCGCCGGCGTCTTTCCCCAATTCTCTTTTGACTTTTTAGGAACCATCCCCTACGGTATCCTGCTCCTTATGGCCGATATCATGTCCCTGGTGGTCTTAGCATGCGTGGTGATCGCCGTGATCCGCAAGGTCTTTTTCCGTCCCCCCCACATTGAAGCCACCCTAGATGCCTTTTTCATCCTCTTTCTGGTGGCCTCCCTCATGATAGCCTACTTTGGCCTGCACGCCTGTGAGATAGGGTTGGGTGAAGTTGCTATGGTCTCTTGGATGCCAGTCTCTCTTGCCTTTTCTAACTTTTTTACCACCACCACACCGGAAACTGCCCATATGCTTGCCCGCGTCTTTTGGTGGATTCATGCCCTGGTGCTCCTCCTTTTCTTAAACTATCTGCCTTACAGCAAGCACCTGCATGTTTTAACTGCTATCCCTAACTGCTTCTTTAAGAGTTCCTCTTTTGTCACTACCGTTCCACAGATGATTTTTAAAAGGGGCTTAACCTTCGGAACCTCCAAGGTGGTCCAATTTTCATGGAAAGACCTTTTTGATTTCCTTTCATGCACAGAGTGCGGGAGGTGTCAGGCAGCCTGTCCAGCCCACAACACGGATAAACCGCTTAATCCCCGACAGGTTATCCATCAGGGAAAGGTAAACCTTTTAACAAATGGCAAGCTCATCCTCTCATCCCGACCGGCAGATACCCTGGCATCTGCCCCTGAAGATGCCAAGATGAAGATTCCTCTCATCACTCCCACGGATGGCCAGGAGGACAGTGTGTCGACTGAATCCATCTGGGACTGCACCACCTGCGGCGCCTGTATGGTGAAATGCCCCGTGTTTATTGAACATGTGCCCAAGCTCATCGGCATGAGACGCCATCTGGTAATGGAAAAGGCCGAATTTCCCGAGGAGCTGATTACCTTCTTTGAAAATTCAGAGCAGCGTTTTAACCCCTGGGGGATCGCCCCCACTGACCGCGCCAAATGGGCCCAGGAACTTGATGTTAAGATTCTGGCTGAAGGTGCGAAGGTTGAATACCTCTTTTATGTGGGATGTGCAGGCGCCTTCGACTCAAGGAATCGCCAGGTTACCACTGCCTTAACCACCATCTTAAACACCGCCAACCTCTCCTGGGGCATACTGGGAACTGAGGAGAAATGTTGTGGTGACTCTCTCCGCAAATTAGGAAACGAGTACGTCTTTGATCAACTGGCCCGGGATAACATTGAGCTTTTCAAGAAATATGGAATTAAAAAGATCATCACCTATTGTCCCCATTGCTTCAGTACCCTCAAGAATGATTACCAACAATTTGGTGCCGACTTCGAGGTAATCCACCACACCCAGCTTATCCATAATTTACTACAGCAGGGAAAGATTTCCCTAAAGGGTAACGGTGATGGAAGCACCGTCATTCATGATTCTTGTTATCTTGGACGATACAATGAAATCTATAGGGAACCTCGAGAAATCCTCAAGGCAGTCTCAAAAGGAACAGCCCCCTTAGAGATGGAAAGACAAGGGAATCAAAGTTTCTGCTGCGGTGCCGGTGGAGGAAGGATGTGGATGGAAGAGCTTATCGGTAAAAGAATCTACCTGGAAAGGACACAGGAAGCATTAAAGACTAATTCCTCAACCATTGCGGTTGCCTGCCCCTACTGCATGACCATGTTTGAGGATGGCGTCAAAGACGAAAAAGTGCAGGACAAGGTGAAGGTAAAAGATATAGCAGAGATTGTTGCTGAATCAATGTCTTGAGGGTGAGTCAAGGGCTAGGGACGAAAAACAGGAGGAAGCTAACATGAAGAAATTCTTTGTTATTTCACTTCACCTTTTGTTCTCGAGTTTCGGACTTTTGGAGTATTGTTTTTCAAGAGGTATCCGGAAACTCAGATATAATCTCGGCTACCATTACGTTTCCAGAATACAATATGCCCACCCGGCATCTATGAATATCTCTGTCTCCATTAAAGAAAATTCACAAGAGCCCCATTTAAAATCTTATATGTTATGCGAGAATCCCATAACAAGAATACCCCAGTACATAACCTGGACCATACCACTTAACTGACCTCTACAGCCGAATTGTTTAGTCAAGGCACACGTCCATCCCTTTTATACATAGCACTAAAGTAATTTAGCGCTATGTATAAATCAAGATATTCATTTATTTTAGAGGTAACCGGTATGAAAACGTATCATAGAAGAAGCATAGCCAAAGCAATAAGCTGGAGAGTCATTGCAACCCTTACCACATTTACTATTGTTTACATTTTAACAGGAAAGCTAGCTCTCGCGATGGGTGTTGGCGTGTTTGATGTTACTTCAAAAATGCTCTTATACTATCTTCATGAACGTGGCTGGGAAAAGATCTCCTGGGGTCAATTAAAACATCCCCTATCAGATATAGCCGTTAAAAAAGAGCTCTCAGATTCAGACATGGACATTATCCGCCAGAAATTAAAAGATCTGGGGTATATGTGATGCTCCCCGCGCAACGTATGTGCGGTAAGAGTGGAAAAGACGACCTAAGCTTAAGTTGAGTTTGTACAGTTGGAATGATGGGAATAAGGAAGACTGGAAATTAGAGGGAGGAATCTAAAAGCTGGTATCACTACCAAACTCCATAATTCCTTCTGAAACAGATCCTGGAAAAAATTTCAAGAAGAATTGCAGCTATGATAATTCCCGTTCCATAGGAAAAAGAAAAGGAAAACATACTTAAAAGGCAAATGGAACATCCAACAATCAAACTGTAGTATATCTTTTTCATTTTTTATCTGGTTTAGATTTTCTATTGTTAATTTTTAAAACACTAATAAGATAACATAAATGAAAAGCAAAATTCGTACCATTTACGCCAATCAAAATTCGCTAACTATCTTTCCTTTAACCCCTTATGCTCATAAATCACCATTATTCTACTGGCTATCATAACCTGTATTAACTTAAGCAGTTTTTTCTCTTCTATACCAATGCAAAATTCACCCACCTAAAGAACCGCCCTTCATCTTTCAATTTCCTCAAAATTGCCCCATTTTGACTGCGATTTTTAAAGGCGAAAAATGCATATTTTTTCAACCTGTTGTTATACTATATCAGACATAAGTGATGCTCCCCGTGCACCCTAGTTAAATAAGCTTCGCATTTCACCCTGTTAAATAAGGAGCTGGTTTACAGCATATCTCGTCCATATAGGTCGTTTATGTATTTTATTACTAGTTCGTTCCCATGCAGCTATTTAACAGGGTAACCCGGGCAGGCAGCGCGGGACATCGCGGAACATAACACACTACACCCAAAGGAAGTTAAAAAAGGCAGAAAAGATAAACCTGATTAACTATCTTTCCTCTTGTCTATTATCCCCCTATCCCTCCGAAAAACTACTAAAATCCTTTCGGTAAAAAAATACGGATCTATAACCCAAACAAAGTTGTGATTTTCATAATCTGTTTCAATAGTTTGGAAAACCAAATGTTTTTTGAGAAATCCAGTTTTGTTTTATTTAAATAATGCTTAATGTTAAACCATTGAAAATCAATAACAACTTAACCCTCATACTTTTTTTTGGTTATAGGCTCGAAAAAATACTTTCCATATCATCAGTCAGCTTAGTTTCCTACAATTCAACCATAAAACAGTCAAAATAATGTCACTAATCGGGGTTTTGACTAATTTTATCTATACGTAAAGTCATTGCAGCCATTGTCTCACCAGAAACGTTCTGCATCCTCATAGTTATCTATTTGAAATAATAGCAATTTTAAATCAAGTTTTCTTTCAATCTTAAAAATGTTTTTGGGATTTTACTTGGCATAAATTGTGCTATTTACCTAATATTAAGATTGCCTATGCCCAGTCATCAAAGGAGGTTAAGATGCCCCCTGCAAGAGCTTTAATAATTGATAATGAATCAAAGAGTACACGTAATTTATCATTTTTCCTCAAAAAGATGGGATTTGTTGTTGAGGAAGAGACTGACCCTCTTCGTGCCCTGGAAAAACTTCACAATGGCGATAGCGAATATGACATCATCCTCATTGAGCAGAATTTACCCATCTTGAGCGGAATTAATATCCTAAAAGACCTGCAATCTTTTAACTGTAAAAGCTGTGTCATTTTTATGACAGAAACTCCCGAGTTAAACACAGCGGTTTCACTTTTACAGGAAGGGGCCTTCAGTTTTTTAGAAAAACCAATAGATTACAATAACTTGGAGATTGTGGTAAAAAAAGGTCTGGAAAACAGGAAGGCATTCTTTGAAATACTTGAAATGTCTGATAATTTAAGGACAACCAATGTTAAACTCAAAAAGCAGCGTGAAAAATTAAAAAAAGAGAAGACATCCCTAAAGCAGATTAATCAGGAACTAAATGTATTAAATCAGCTAAGTCTTCAGATTAATTCTACCCTCGACATCCACAAGATGGTAGACAAAATTGCCCACAGTAAGCTGAATGAATTAATTGACTATGGTATATTAACCTTCTTCTACTTCATAGAGGATAATACCTTTTTGAAAATTTATTCCCCCGCCTTTTCTCTCAGTAATGATGTAATTAAACGGCTCATAAATAATTCTATTGATGAATATAACAAGCATACGGGGCAAAAACTATCCCCCGATAATATCCACACTGAAGTAATAAAAGGACGGGCCGGTGGTAAACCAGATAATAAAATACGTATAATCACGCCTGAGAAAAAAATCTATATTCCTCTTAAGGTTGCCAACAATGTATTGGGTATAATGGGTTTAATGGACACTAAGACACTGGGCAAAAATCAACTCAGGTTCCTTTCCACCATGTCCAACCAGGTGGCACTCGCCTTAAAAAATGGAGTGGAACACCAGAAAGTCCAGGAGCTGGCTATTACCGATGAGCTAACAGGCCTCCATAACCGCCGTGCTTTTCATGACGCCCTGGATAGAGAACTTCGAAGATCTAAAAGGTATCAAAAATCCCTTTCCTTAATTATGCTTGATATTGACGGATTCAAGGGAATCAATGATGCCTTTGGACATCAGGTGGGAGATGATGTACTAAGATCGTTAGCCGTTAGCCTCCAAGGAGCTGTTCGAGAAACCGATCTTTTAGCCAGATATGGGGGGGATGAATTTGCTATCATCCTGCCTGAGACAAAAGCCGGCGAAGCCGTTATTTCGGCTGAGAGATTGAAAAATACGGTCAAGAACTATTCCTTTAAAGCAGAGGGGACACACCACAGCCTTACCTTAAGCATCGGTATAGCAGATGTTACAAATGGTAGCACGGATAGCAGGCATGAGCTCATTAACCGAGCTGACAGCTTACTCTATACGTCTAAAGGGCATGGTGGAAATTCTGTAAAGGTTTCTTGTAACTCAAAAATTTAAGATGAACTCGTAAAAAGTCATTGGGTAGACGACAGCTTGGCTGAGCGTAACAGATAAGCTTATTCTTTTTCTTCGCGTTTCTTCGTGTCCTTCGTGGTTGCAATGAAACGCAACGCAGCAGATGGACTTTTTACGCAGTCGTCAATTAACGGTTATCTCATATCAAAAGAGTACCTTATGGAAAAAGAGCGTAATTCAAGAACTCATCTGCGCATGAATGTTATGATCCTGCTGCAGTATAGGAAACTAAGCGCCGAAGAATATGAAGAAATTGATAAAACAAATCCAAATGACCATAAACTGGATCTTTCCCTTCAATCTTTCACACTGCAGCCCTTCTTAGATGATAAAGAAAAGGAAGAAGAGACAGGACATATAGACCCTTTTGTCACAAACGCCCTGTTTGATATCAATATAAAACTGAGTCTCATACTCTCCATGTTATCTGGTGATAAAGAAACCAGTATTTTTACCAAAGAACCCACAGAAGTTAACCTCAGTGAGGGAGGCATCGGGTTTACGATAAAGGAAAAAGTTGAGGCAGGAGAGATTCTGGAGTTGAAGATGATGCTACCTGCTTTTCCCATAGCTATCATAAGGGTGTGGGGAAAGGTTGTCAGGGTAAATCCACAAGGAAACGGCTACAAAGTAGGTATACAATACACCAAAATCAAAGAAGAAGACCAAAATATAATAGTTCACCACTTATTCAAAAAGCAACGAGAATTGTTGAGAAGAAAAAAAGCCTGATGGAAATTAATAGCTAATGAAAAGGTATTGGTTTATAGTTCCATGTTTTCTTATCTTCCTAAGCCTCCTGGGATGCACACCCAGTTTTTTATACGTCCCGGCCCCCACCGTTTACGTGAGGGAGGCATTTCCTCCACAGGATACTACCGCCAGGATTACTGTGCTCCCTTTTGAAAGTCCCTCCTACTATCCGGAGATCGGGATATATACCAGCAAGCTATTCTTTCAGCATTTGCTCAAAAAGAAAGGGTTTGAGGTTTCTTTTTCCCCGGAAACCAACTGGTATGAGAGAGGGAAGGACTGGAACGGAAAGACAGGGCTGGCAGCTGAAGAAGGAAGAAAGCTTATGAGTGACTACATCCTCATTGGCAGTGTAGACTACTATATGATCGGACATATCACCAACAACAGGGTTACGATAACCACAAGGCTAATTGAGGTAACGACTGGAGAAACCGTATACTTCGCAACGGGATACGGAAGTGGTAAACCAGGAAGAACGTATTATATCCTTGATCTCAAAGCGGGTGAAACTACTCCCAGTGCTACCTCTGTACTCTATGCAGTAGTTGATCACATGGTTAAAGACTGCTTTGACAGAAAAAACTATCGTTTTAAGTCTTTGAACAAATTTTTCTCCTTTGCCCGGAAGGAAGAACCTCCTCACGATTAATGATGTACAATGCATGATCTTTGCACTATGTATCCTGCCTCTTGCTGCAGCCTGAACTCCGCATATTTTATTTGTCTAGAGCAGTTTGGCCTTTAGTGCGCTTTTCTTTTTGCTGTTATTGTACTATAATAAAAATCACCGGAGGATAATGAACGATGAAAAGATATAGATACACCTTAGTCACAGTTGCCATAGTACTTTTTCTCCCCCTTGTCTCCTTTGCCCTCACGGTAGAGGAAGTAATCACACTGAAAAAAGCGGGGGTGAGCGATGAGGTAATCCAGTTGATGATACAACAAGAGATGCAGGAAGAGAAGTTATCTGATCCCTATAAAAATATGGGTGTGAGAAAAATTGAAGAACCGGATGGCGGGAGTGCAACGATCTATTCCACCGGAGAAGTTGAAGATCGGGATGATTACGAAGAGGAAAGTGAGAGGGAAAAGAGAGAGAAGGCCTGGGAGATGTTGCACAACATAGTGATTGATGATCGGGGCAAGGGTCCCGGAAAACCACACAAGAAGGAATGATTTAAACCTGCCGGTAAAAAGTCATCAATTAAACAACAAAGTAAAAAGCTCCAGATGCACGGAAAAACGCGCTAATCTTTAGGAATGAGACACACATAGAGGTGCGTCGAATGAGTTACCCCGTTAAATAAGTGATTAGAATTACCCCTGCTACTTACACCTGACTGCATCATTTAACGGCTGTGAATAAAACAACCGTTAATTTAACGGGGCAGGGTTGAAGCTTTGGCGCAGCAGATGAACTTTTTACAAAGTCGTCAAAGAGAAGACCAGAAATCCTTATGCCTCTTCCTCACCTTTTCCATAATCTCTTCTGTACTGCCCAGTAGCTTCCCCTCTTTTTTGGCATCCTTCAGGATAGAATCTCCCATGAGTTCCTTTAGGGTGGCTTTCACAGAATCCCTAAGACCACCGAGGTGGTAACCCCCTTCCAGGGTAACCACTAATTTCCCCTGGCAACTGGACTGGGCCATATCCATAATTGTAGAGGTAAGCATGGCAAACCCCTCTGGAGTAACATCCATACCCCCCAGTGGATCCTGAAAATAGATGTCATAACCGGCTGAAAGCAAAATGAGCTGGGGTTTAAATTCTAAGGCAACTGGGTTCAAGATTCCCCGATAGATTGCCGCAAAGTCTTGATCTCCCTGCCCCCCAGGAAGAGGAACATTTATGGTAAAACCAGTACCCTCCCCCTTTCCAACTTCATCGACACCTCCGCTTCCGGGATAGTAGGGATACTGGTGGGTGGAAAAGTATACTACATGGGGATCTTCATAAAAGGCATTTTGCGTTCCATTGCCGTGATGCAAATCCCAGTCAATCGCAAGAATACGATCTAGAGAGTACTTCTGTCGGGCATAGTGGGCGCCTATGGCAATATTATTGAAAAGGCAGAAACCCATCCCCCTGCTTTTTTCAGCATGGTGACCCGGAGGTCTTACCAGGGCAAAGGCATTATCAACCTCACCCTCCATAACCTTATCAATTGCCACCAGGACCCCTCCCGCCGCCTTCTGGGCTGCATCCCAGGACCGAGGAGAAGTGGTGGTGTCCGGATCTAGGCTGGTGAAAGAACGGCCGGCGGTCGAGGCAACCTGGTCAACATAGTTTAAAGAGTGGTTGAGTTCGAGCTCCTCCCGAGTCGCAGGCCGCGGTGGCAGTTCCCTGAACTTCCCCTGCATTTCTTCTTCCTGCAGCATCTCATAAACAACCTCCAAGCGATGGTGGTTTTCAGGGTGGGAATCACCGGTGAGATGTTGAAGGTAAATTTCATCTTTGACTATGGCTGTTTTTTGCGTCACCTATCTATTCCTAAAGAGTATTATTTAGATTATATTTAGCATTTTGCTCTTAACGAAATTATTCTCTTTTATTAGGCTTGTCAAGCAAATAAGGGAAAATCCTGTTGACAGTAAGCATAAAAAATTATAGTTATTTTATGCACATTACACTCTTTAAGGAGTACCGTTATGCTAGGTATCGGGATGCAAGAAATCATTATAATTCTAATAGTGGCTTTGATCATCATTGGCCCCAAGAAATTACCTGATTTAGCAAAAGCGCTGGGAAGGGCAATGGGAGAATTTAGAAGGGCTGCCGATGATCTAAAGGAAAACCTGGATATCAATGGAGTGAAGGAAGCAAAGGACAAGCTGATGCGGGATATAAACCAAACCCAGTTCGTTAAGGACAGCAGCACAGAGGAAAAAGAAGAACCACCCCAAGCAGAAGGAACAGAAAAAGAGAAAAAGGATTAACTCTAAAATGGCTGATGAAAAACTAGCCTTTACAAGTCATCTAGAAGAGTTGCGGAAGAGACTTATTATCTGTGCCTGTGCTGTAGGGATAGGATTCCTGGGATCTTACTTCTTTGCTGAGCAGATCTTCGCCTTTTTGGTAACACCACTAAAAGAAGTGCTTCCCCCCGATAGCCTGCTCATTTTTACCGCACTGCCGGAAGCCTTTTTCGTTTATCTCAAACTCTCATTTTTTACCGGTATATTCCTGGCAAGTCCTGTACTTCTCTGGGAAATATGGTGTTTTGTTGCGCCCGGCCTCTATGATAATGAAAAAAAGTATGTGTATCCTTTTGTTATCTCCTCTACCCTATTTTTTACCGCTGGTGTTTCATTCGGTTACTTTATTGTTTTTCCCATCGCCTTCAAATTTTTCATGGGATATAGTTCTGATTTAATAAGGCCCCTGCCTTCCGTTAAAGAATACCTTTCGTTTTCCTGTAAGATGCTACTTGCCTTTGGCGTCGTTTTTGAACTTCCCCTTTTTGTCTTCTTTCTTGCTAAAATAGGTATCGTCAATGAGAAAATGCTTCGCAGCCAGAGAAAATTCGCTATCTTAGGCATTTTTATCGTTGCTGCCCTCATCACTCCCCCGGATGTCGTCAGTCAGGTCTTAATGGCCCTTCCCCTGATCATCTTATATGAAATAAGCATTTTCGTAGCTAAATACTTTGGGAAAAAAGGTGAGGAAGAAGAGGAAGAAAAGGAATAGCGGAATGTTGATTTGTTAAGTAGTTTAAACTGTTTCTATCTTGTTGCCAACCTCGAGTATTTTTTAACCTTTACTATTACCTGCTGGTCACCTCGCTCCGTCCCCTGTGTACAAGGTATACCCTTACGTTTAAGCCTTAATACCTTACCTGACTGAACCCCCGGAGGTATCTTCACCCGTGCCTTTCCCTCTAAGGTCGGAACCTCTATTTGAGCTCCAAGACTGGCTTTACGCAAACTTATGGGCAAATTGTAGATGATATCATTTCCCTTTCTCTGAAAAAGAGGATGAGGACTAACATTAATTACAATATAAAGGTCACCCGTCGGACCACCGTTAAGACCGGGATTGCCTTTTCCATACACCCTTAGTCGCGTTCCCGTTTCTACCCCCGGTGGAATCTTGAAGGTAAGGGAAAGGTTTCGTATAATCTCCCCCTCTCCCTTACATTGTGTGCAGGGCTGAGCTATGATTTTCCCTGCCCCCTTGCATTGCAGGCACGTGCGTTCAATGTAGCGTTTACCCTTTTTGCGTTTTACCCTCCTGCTTCCCTTGCACCGAGGACATTGCTTAAAGCCAGTCCCCTCCTGCATTTTTAAACCCTGGCAGGCAGGGCAACGTTTATGGTAAGGAACTTCTATTGCCGTCTCCTTTCCCAGGGCAGCTACTTCAAAGGGAACGGAGAGGTGATATCTCAGATTCTCTCCCCTTCGTGCCTTTCCTCTCTTTGTAATGGGGTATCCCAAAATGTCTTTGAAGATATCTGCCAGTAATTCATTTGAGGTTTCACCCCTATAGAATTGCTTGACACTAACGCGCTGACTATAGCTTCTTCCGTGTAAAGAGGGGGCATAGCGCTTATCATATTGAGACCTCTTCTGTGGATTGCTTAAAACCTCATAGGCCTCTGTAATCTCTTTAAACTTCTCTCCCGCATTTTTATCTTTAGGATTACGATCCGGGTGGTATTTTAAGGCCAGTTGGTGATAAGCCTTTTTTATCTCAGGCTGATTGGCCATGAAAGTAATGCCTAATATTTCATAATAGCTTCCTTGAGACAAGGATACAACCTCCACTGCTATCTTTTATGTCAACCCTCTGGGTAGTAAACTACCACCCGTGAAACGGGTGGCTTTGTTATACGGCCAAAGGCCGTGCAGCAAACGACCACACCCAAAGGGGGTGGTTTTGTTTTACCCGGAACGGGTGAAACAAAGTAGGCGCGAAGTGCCTATGGTTTTCTTTTGCGACACTGTGCAAAGCACAGGTGTTTAAGAGCACACAACAAAGGAAGCACGAAAGTGCTAATGTTTCCTTTTGCGTCCCCGTGCAAAGCACGGGGTTTCCAAAGCAAACAATGAGCCGGCATATCTCCTGCTCAATCCTCTTCATCTGCTTCAGTTTGCGGGGCTTTAGCAACTGTAACCAGGGCCGGACGCAGCAATCGATCTTGTAAAAAGTAGCCTTTCTGCGATTCCGCTATTATGGTATTCGGTTCATGTTCCGCACTTTCCACCTGGACCACCGCCTCGTGCCTGTTTGGATCAAATATCTCACCTATGGAAACAAAACTCTTTACCCCAAATCGTTCAAGGCTTTTTAAGAGTTGCTTTAAAATAATCTCAATTCCCTCTGAGATGCTCTCTGACTGGTCAGACTCACTCGCATGTTTTATTGCCATTTCAAGGTTGTCTACGGCATGAATGATCTCCCTT
Organism: Thermodesulfobacteriota bacterium; assembly: GCA_036446115.1. GTDB lineage: Bacteria > Desulfobacterota > WTBG01 > WTBG01 > WTBG01 > JAZFSJ01. The sequence continues at coordinate 15,501 of JAZFSJ010000021.1, forward strand.
AAAATCCCTTCACCGGCATATTTGCGTAAATCACTCTTCTCTTTTTCTATTCTCTTTTTATAATTTTCAAACTCCGCCTGGGTCCGCAGTAACTTATCGTAGAGTGTCTTTACCTCTTCTTCTTTCTCCTCCAGCTTTTTCTTCAATCCCTTATGTGCTGATTTTTTATCCTTTTCTACAGTCTCTTTACTTGCCAATTTCGGCGACTCACCGGCGCTTTTTTCTTTACCCTCTATCGAGATGTCAACTTCAAAGTCCTTTTTCTCTTCTTCCATAAATAACTCCTTACTCCAGCTGCTTAAATTTAATATTGAGAAACTCTGTTACCAGTTGGGCAGAGTATTCAACGATGGGAATGAGTTTAAGGTAGTCCATCCTGGTAGGACCTATTACCCCTAAAGCTCCAACCACATTCTTGCCATAGCGATAGGGGGAAGTAATGACGCTGCAGGTTTGCATATCTAAGAGCTCGTTTTCCGAGCCGATAAAGATCTGTACCCCTTCTGCATCCCTGGTTTTATCCAGGAGACTGAGAAGATGTTTCTTTTCCTCCAAGGCATGGAAGAGCGCCTTCATTTTTTCAACTTCAGAGAACTCCGGAAATTCCAGGAGATTAGCCTGCCCTTCTATGTAGAGCTCCGTTTCCGATGCCTTGCCCAGGGCTTCTTGGCTCAACTGTAGCGCCTTTGATAACAGTTTGTCATAGATGACCTTTGCCTTTTTCATTTCGTCTTCAATCTTTACCCTTACTTTCTCTAAACTAAGACCTACGAGAACTTCATTAAGGTAGTTGGTATACTTATCGAGGTCATCCTGAGAAACATCTTCACGGTCATCTATAATCCTATTCTGGACAAAGCCTGATTGAGAAACAAAGATTACCAGAATACGCCTCCTGCTCACCTTAATAAACTCAACGTGCTTGAGAATGGTACCGATGAGCTTGGGTGCTGATATAATACTCATGTGGTGAGAAAGTGTCGAAAGCATCTCCGAGGTTTGTTTGATAACATCAGACGCCTCCATTTCAGAAAATTTATATCTTTTTCTTATGCGCTTCCTTTCAACCGGTTTCAAATTTTTTACCTTTAAAATGCTATTTACGTAGAACCGGAGTGCCTTTTCAGTGGGAACCCTCCCGGCCGAAGTGTAAGGCTGGTGAAGTAAGCCCATCTCTTCCAGATCAGACATTACATTTCTAATCGTAGCCGAACTTAGATCAATGTTATACTTCTTAGCAATCTTACGTGACCCTACTGGTTCTGCTGTTAGGATATACTCATTGATAAGAGAGGTGAGAATCTTTTTATTCCTCTCATCTAATATACTTACATTCACCTGTAATCACTTCCCCTGCTGTGTATAATCCATTAATATTATTGAACTATTTTATAATATGCATAAAACAGAACGGGTATCCATTCACACCCTTAAAGAACAT
>JAZFSJ010000022.1:0-17050 GCA_036446115.1 Thermodesulfobacteriota bacterium
GCTATCCTCGCCTGTATCTGCTGGCCGGGTTTCAAGGGAATCATGCTCTCAGCCACTACCTCTAATCCCCTAAAATTGACCAGGAAGGTAGTATCGCTTAAAACCCTTACCACCTTTCCCTCCAACAGTTGTCCTGAAGTAAGATTGGTAATAAATGCTTCCCTCTGAGAAGGAGATAGTAAGAGGTTAATCTGTTTGTTGCCTAATGATTCAACAGGTGTTCTTAGCACAGAGAGTGCCTTTCCTTCTGGAATTGATCCCGTCAGCAGGCTCATCATTACCGGAGGATGGGTTTGAACTACTTTGACCTGTATCTGCTGGCCGGGTTTCAAGGGAATCATGCTCTCAGCCACTACCTCTAATCCCTTAAAACGAATCAGGAAGGTATTGTCGCTTAGAACCTTTACCACCTTCCCCTCCAACAGTTGTTCGGAAGAAAGATTGGCAATAAATGCCTCCCTCTGGGAGGTAGAGAGTAGGAGAGCAAACTGTGTGCTGCCTGATGATTCAACAAATATGTTTTCTACCATTGTAATCGTCCACCTTGGAGATCGCCCTAGATAAATAGCTTCGCATTTAAACGGGCAGGCCGAGTACGCAGAGGAGAATTTATAAAGAATGCACAGTTACTAATGAGCGCATTAAATTGCTTACAGAAAAAGAGCTGTCATTGCGAACGAAGTGAAGCACTATCAGCGGTTCCCCCCTTAGAGAGTAAAATGCGAATTAGTTAATGTATCCAGCAGGATAACCAGATAATAAATTTCAACTGCCCCATAGCAACTATCTAACGGGGTGAATTGGAGGTCATCCTTATAAAAAGAAAGCAAGAAGAAAGAATCGCAACTCTTAACTTCCTGCTTTCCAATATATCTACATCTCTTGGTAATAAATCACTGCCTTTTAAGGTTCATAATCAGCTCAACCTCTCCTTGCGGCAATCCTACCTTCTGAGCAATTTCTCCCACAGAGTAGCCTCTTTCAACCAAGCTGGAAGCCTTTTCATAACAAGTAAACCCGGGCTCCATCTTTTCATCTTCCTCTCCCGGCAGATGGTCCTTTGAAAAAGACCTTAACTCCCTCTGGTAGCGGTCAACATATTCCTCTATAACTCCCCCTTTCCTCTCTATCTTCTCCCAAAGTTTTAATACCCTCTGATGCTTTCTGTCTAAATCCTCAGACTCAGCAACTAAACGGTGTAGAGAACCAAGCAGCGTCTTTAATTTTTCTTCTGCTAGTTTTACCTCGTTTTTCCTATTCTTCTCACGGTAAAAATAATAAATAATTCCTCCACAGAGGACAACTTCTATGACCATCTGAAAAATTAGCCAAAATTCAATAGTAAAACTGGGCATTTTCTGTCTCTCCTATTGATAAAATACTTTCAACTTTTTATATTATTCTCCACGTACTCTGCCTGCCCGGTTAAATGCGAAGCTATTTATCTAGGGCGATCTCTGCGGTGAACAGCCACAAACAATTAAACTATAAGATCCAGCATGTTACCCTGGTCTACCTCCGCCAATTTCTCCTTTTTAGGCTTACCCTTTTCTTTCTCATCTTTACTTGAGTTAGTTTTATACTCTTTGCTCTGTTGCCTTTTTTTCTCTTCCTCTCTTATTTTAGCCTCTTCACTCTCTTTTGAATCCTGTACCTCCTTCTTCTTCTTCTCAACCTCCTCCTGGAATTGTAATGCAAATTGCTTTTTCTCCACATCCGCATGCTGCTGCTGAACCTGTTGAACCTTCTCTACGGTCGTTGTCTGCATCAAAATCTGTTGCATATCTATAGATCTTAGCACTTAACAATGCTCCCAAGATTTGTGAATAAAGATTCAACTGCCTAAAGCTTTTCCCACTACTATACTTATCGACTGCGCACTTTTAAAACTTTAACCAGTGAAAGTTGACGACTTCGCAAAAAGTCCATCTGCTGCGCCAAAGCTTTATTGCAACCACGAAGGTCACGAAGAAAAAGAATAAAAGGCCTTTCTGCAGTCTTAGGTTAATCTTTAGTTATTTCCTTGGCTGAGCTCAGCCAAGCTTTCGTCTAATTTTTAACTTTTTACGAGTTCATCAAAGCTACTCTATTTACTTAGGTTTTTTCCCTTATCTTACTATAGGGAATGCGGATGGTATAAAGATTATCATGAGACTTATTTCTAATCTTCATTTCAGCATTATAGGGCTGCAACAACTCCTGGACTTGAGCCAACCGCATCTCCCCGGGTGTCGAGGGTTGATGTCCTTGAGTCATCTTTTTTGCCTTTATCCCCGTATCATGGATTTCAATGTAAATATTATTCTCATCATATCTAGTGGTAATGCTAAGCTCTTTAGCTTCTGACTGCTCAATGCATTCCATAACATTCCTGATTATGTTAATGAAGCTTTGGGAAAAATGAGAATAAATCCCTTTTATGTAGGGAATTGAATCGTCGAGAAAGTAGTCCTTCTTTATTTCATGCTTAAACTTCATATCTGATTCCAAAAATTGGAGTTCCTCTTTTAAAAGATAGCTCAGATTAAGCATCTGGGGATTTTCCTCTCCCTCCTGTATTCCTTTTTGCATCATATTCCTTATGATTCCCGCAAGCTTCACGGCATTAGATACCACAACCTCAGCATCTCTTAGGTTTTTGTCTAGTTGTGGTTTAAAGGAACTTTCTCTCGCCCCATCCTCTTCTCTTATTTTCTTCAACCTTTCCAGCATCATCTCTCCTCTCGCCATTACTGCGGAAAGAGGGGTATTTAAATTATGCGCTATGCCGTGGAAAAGTTCTCCCATAGCAGCATACCGGTGAATCCTGCCTAATTCCGATTTTGCTTTGTCCAACTCATTAAGATTCTTCAAAACACATACAATCTGTATGACCTTTTCGTTTTCATCTTTTAAAGGATAGCAATTAATGTTGAAAGGAACCTCTTCTTTATCTGCATCAAGGTAGTGCTGCAAAAACTGAAATTGCTTACCGGATTCTATAACTGTCTTTAAAGGACAGCGGTGTGTCATCCCTTCACAGGGATTTTCCTTTTGTCGCAGTATCTGGTAACAAAATTTATTCTGTATTTCTTCTTTCTTCAGCCCTACTAACTGAGAGATAACAGGACTCACATACACCACTTTATAATCGGGGTTAATGACCATTACCCCCTCTGTTATTCCATTCATGATACTTTTTAAAATATATTCCAATTTATGCACCATCTTACTCGATAGGTAATTACCTAAGGCAACCTCCATTTTATAATGGAGTATCACACTTGCTTCAAATATTAAAGAACTTTCTCTTTTAGCAGTATTTGATTGTGAAACTCCCCGCAGGCAGCGCTGGGCTTGCAAGGCAGGATATCAGTCACAATCATCACTGCTTAGTCAATTTAAAAAATCTACAATCAGTTCCTCGCTTATTAATTTTAACCTCAACCCGCTTGGCACAACCAGGACACCAACCTAAATATGCTGTCTTTTTTTTATTGATATAAACCCTGGTATAGATACTACAACATTCAAAAAAGACACCTATGTGTTTCCTTCCTCTTGCGGGAAAAAGTGTTTTTCCTCCTTTACCTTCGACGCTCTGGTTTTTCCTTTTCATATCTTAATAATGTGCAGGAGTTATTTATCCATACACTCCCCCTTTTCAAATCACCACTATATCCCTAAAATAGACGTTTTTAATGACCTTTCCCGCCAGGACCAGATTGACTATTGAGATAATTTCTTCTGATAAAAGCTTCTTTCCCCGATTATTCTCAATATTTGCGGGGGAAACATTGGTTAAAACTTTAAAGACTCTGTTTCTCACCTCCTCAATCCTTTTTTTTATTTGCCTGTCAGAACTTTCATCATACAGCTCCAGAATCAGGGTCATCCTCATAAACTTCTTCGATTTAGCCTTTGTTTTCAAAGGCAAAAAAAATGGCTTAAGCTCATACACAACACCCTGAGGAGCATTCACGGCTAAAATTTCCTCATTATCAGAAGAAAAATACCTTGCCCAAATGAACACACCGCTAATTGTTACTATTAAAACCAGCAACAGGGAGATGCCGATCATGCTATACTCTTTCTTGCCTACTCCCTTTTTTTGAGGCGTTTCTTTTGGTTTATCGGTTTCTTGATCCTTTTCAGCATCCTTTGCAGTGATCTCTTCTACATCAAGACCTTCTACATCCAGTTCGCTCTTCGATCTGTCATCGCTACCTGTGCGTTCCTTCTCATCTGTCATGAGTGTTCCCCTCGGAAATTTTGTAAACCTTTAGTTGCTATACCATCTTGCTGTTTCGCCTGTTTTGGTCATATGAATTTCTGTTCTTACTACACCTTTTCCTTAAGTGACTGAGCCTGTTCCTTCGCCTCCTCAAAATCCGGGTAAAGCCTGACAGCCTCTTCAAATTCCCTTATCGCATCTGCAATCATCCCTGCCTCTATATAGGTCCTGCCTAAATTATAGTGAACATTCTCATCATCCGGGTCTATCTCCAACGCCCTTTGATACTCCCTAATAGCTATTTGAAATTTTCCCTGTTTTCTTAAAGCAATCCCCAATCGATTATAAATCTCTACTCTCTGGGGATTAATCTCCAGTGCCTGCTTAAAAATTGTTTCAGCATCTTCACTCATCCCTTTATCTAAGAAGGCGTTACCAATTTCAGTTCTCACGCTCACATTTTTAGGGTCTGCCTTTACTGCCATGGAAAAAGCCTCCTTGGCTTCCTCTAAATCTCCCTTTTCCAGCAGCATCTTTCCAAACCCGCCCTGGCGTTCCGAATTTTTAGGGCTGATCTTTACTGCTTCTTTCATAGCGGTAATCGCCTTATCTTTTTCACCTTTAATTTCATAAACGCGAGCCAAGCCCTCATGCGCCTTCAAATATTTAGACCCGTGTTCCACCGCCTTCTTATAGCTCTTCTCTGCCTGGTCTGTTTTCCCCTGCTCCTGGAAAACACTGCCCAGGGCGCAGTGTACTCTGGAACTATTAGGATTCACCTTCAAGGCCTTTTCATATTCCTTTAAGGCATTATCCAGCATCCCCGACTTGAAATAGACATTGCCTAACTTCAGGCAGGTATCTACCTCACTGGGGTTATTCCTCTTCTCCAGAATAGTTTTGATCTTTTCTCCTAAAATTTTGGCTACGAAAGGTTTAATAATATATCCGTCCACTTCCGTTTCCGCTGCCTCTGCCACGATTTCTTCTGCTACCTCCGCAGTAACCATTAAAAAGGGGATGTCCCTAAAATCACTATCTAATCTGACCTTACGCAGTAAAGCAATGCCCGTCATGTTTGGCATGTTCCAATCGGCAATTACAAAATCAATTTTATTATTCTTCAGCACCTTCCATGCTGATACCCCATCTTCAGCCTCCATGGTATGCTGATAGCCGAGATGGCGAAGCATATTTCTCACCGTTCTTATCATGTTGGGCATATCATCAACGATTAAAAACCTTATTTCTTTAGGATCCTTAATTGTATCCCCTCCTCAGCTTAGATTGTTTGTGCTGCCTAAAGGGAGCAGGAAAATAAATCTGCTTCCCTTTCCTTCCTCACTCTCAACCCAGATTTTTCCCTGGTGAGCCTCAATTGCCAGCATGCAAAAGGCGAGTCCCAAGCCCGTACTGTTTTTTCTCTTCGAATGATCATCATCCACCTGGCTAAATTTATTGAAGATCTTCCGATGAAATTTTTTAGCTATCCCCTTCCCGTTATCCTTTACTTCGATCTTAAGCTGCTTCCCTTCTTCATTAAATCCGCTTGCAATCACTATCTCTCCTCCACGATGGGAATATCCTATAGCATTGCTTAAAAGGTTGATGAGAACCCTTTCAATGAGAGACCGATCTGCTATCCAGGTGGAAACGGTTTCATCAATCACCATCTTTAGTTCAATCTCTTTTTGCTTAATCAAAGTCTTGTGCTTCTCAACAGCATCTCCGATGACATCATTCACATTAAATTCTTCGTAGTGCAGCCTTAACTTACCATCTTCCAGCCTTCTGACATCCAGCAAATTGAGGATCATCCTGAGAAGGCTTTCACTGCCCTGGATAGCAGTATCCAGGCATTCTCTATCTTGGCCCCCTATATCTCCATAGCCCAGCAAATCAAGGTTGGCCATAATTTCTCCCAGGGGATTTTTTAAATCATGGACTATCATATTAACCAGATCTTCCCTCATCTGCTCTAGGGCAAGGAGATCTTTATTTCTTCTTTTAAGCCGACTCTTTTCCTCCTCCAATTCTTCCTTCAACTGCGCATTCTCGATCAATATTACTATCCTACTTATAAATGCTGAAAGAGTTTTTTCATCCGCTCCGGTAAATAGTCCCCCCTCTTTCTTATCCGTAACATTAAAAACGCCAATTGTCGCATTCCTTTCATTCCTTATAGGCACACAAAGAAAGTTATCAGTTTTGTATAGATCCACTTCAGAAGGCTTAAAACGGGAATCTTCTTTACAGCGTTCCACAAAAAGGTGTTTTCCATTTTTCACTACCCAGACTGAAACACTCTCTTCATTTTTCAAACATCTTTTTTCACCAATAATTTTTTTATTTGTCGCAGCCTTAACAACCAAATCATCCTGTTTATCCCTCAACATAATAGATCCTCTCTCTGCATTAATCTGTTCAAGAGAGATAGTAAGGAACTTCTGCAATTTATCATCAAGCGAGATATCCTTTGCTGCCAACACGCTCACAGTCTCAAGCAGCGCCTCATTTTTTGAAAGCAGGTCAGCATATTTTATGGCATTTCTGACAGTAAAGAGAAGGTGATTCCTTTCCCAGGGGCTGGCTACAAACCAATAGATTTCATTCTCATCGTCTGCTAACTGTTTCCGACTAGCCTCTTCCTGACCGGCTAAGATGATACGGCTGTGAGAATATGTCCTCCCCACTTTTCCCAAGAGTTCCTTCGTCGAAAGCTCTCTCATCGCACCATTAGAAATGATAATGTCCACAGTGTTCCTTTTCAGTTTTTCCAAGGCTTCCCTACCACCCGAGGCGGTTAAGGTATAATAACCCTCTTCCTTTAAGACACCCGCCAAACTGTTGACTACATCCTGCTGAGTATCAACAATCAAGATGGTATGCTTTTTCACGCTACCGCTCCCCTAATAGTAATTTAGGACACAGTCTCTCACAGATGAACACTGATGCAGTGATAAATCCCTAATTTTTCTTAATCTAACAGTTATTGGTTAGCCGTTGTTCGGTTGCGCTGCTCGTTTTGTCTTTCGTCATATGGTTTCTTTGCTGCTTACTCTCTCTGAATGTAATCTGAGGAAGTGATGTGTTGTATCATTATCTTTAACCGCTCTACGAATAACGATGCGAGTTGCACAACCTGAAACTATATTTTTAAATTTTTTATAATCTGCGTTCAAAAGCATACTGTGAACTTATAATGATTTGGCTATTTATTATTCACATTATTAATCCTTACCTTTAATCTCAGTACAGCCTTGGTATGAATTTGCGAGACCCTTGACTCTGTGAGATTCAACACTTTGCCAATTTCCTTCATGGTAAGTTCATCATAATAATAAAGAGAAACTACCTGTTTTTCCTTTTCGGGCAAATCATCAATCGCCTTGGCAATGACATCCTTCATCTCGTTTAACCCGAGGATGCCAAAGGCGTTGGCAGATTTAGGGTCCTCCAGGCAACTCAAGACACTCCTCTTTTTTTCTTCATGATCCACCAGACCATCCAGGCTGACCAGTGGAACACCCGCAGACTGCTTGAGTAACTGATAAAACTCACCCATCTTCACACCCAACTGTTCAGCAATCTCTTCGTCTTTAGCAGGTCTTCCCAATTGCTGTTCCAGTTCATGGTAAGCATCCACCAGCCTATTAATAACCTTGCGGATAGATCTGGGAATCCAGTCCATTGCCCTTAATTCATCAAGGATTGCCCCCTTGATCCGTATCTCCGCATAGGTTTTAAACTTAACCTCCTTGGAAGGATCAAATTTCTCAATAGCATCCATCAACCCCAGGACGCCAGAGTTAATGAGATCATCAATATCGATCTGGGGTGGTAGTCGCATCGCAATTCGATGAGCGATATACTTGACTAAAGGGGCATGCTCCATGATCAGACGATCTCTTGTGGTAAAATCTTCTTTGGCATTACTTTCCGCTATTTGATTGTATAAACCTTTCATTTTTATTCCCCTATCCTATAAAAGCTAATCAAGTTAAACTTTCTAAACCCGCAAAGGAAGAGATTCGGGGTTTTCTAGAATTTGACTCCAAAAAAAGCGGATGTTTCCCCTCGATTCCGTATTAGGCTGATTCTTACAAACTTTTTCTGCCAGATTAAAAAAACACTTGCTGGCAGGAGAATCCGGATAAAGCTCGATCAGGGCCTTCTGCATCCTTACCGCCTTTACTATATTCTCATCCCGTGGGATGTATCCCCAATAATCAATGGAAAGATTGAGAAACTTCTGTGCTACTAAACTCAAATTGTTAAAGACATCCCTAGCCTCCTGAGCGTTCTTTGCTGAATTGACCAGAAGTTTAAAATGATTCGCTGAATACTGCAAAAATAAAACCTTCATTATGGCATAGGCATCGGTAACGGACGTGGGCTCCGGTGAAACTACAATTAGAATCTCCTGAGCTGCCAGGTTGAAATACATCACATTGGAAGAAATGCCGGCGCTGGTATCGATCAACAGCACATCGGTTTCATCATGAAATGAATTGAGTTCTGACAGTAAACACAATTTCTGTGCTTTATCCAAATCTGCTAGCTCCTGTATTCCCGAACTAGCTGGTAGAATCTTCATCCCGCCTGGGCCCGAAATAACCACCTCCGAAATGGGTCTCTCCCCAGTAAGCACCTGTTGCAAATTATACTTGGGGGTAAGTCCCAAAAGAACATCCAGATTGGCAAGTCCCATGTCTGCATCAAGAATCAATACCCTTTTGTCTAATTTGGTTAAGGCATACCCTAGATTTGCCACTACGTTGGTTTTGCCCACTCCCCCCTTACCACTGGTAACCGCAATGACCTGAGTGAACGATTTCTCATTCTTTTCTAACCGTCCACTTCCTGTTTTCCCGCCATTGCCTCCATCGGGTCCAGGCTTCCCACTTTTCCTCACCATATTACGCAACCTTCCTGCTTGATCCATTTTATTTCCTTTCTTCTCTTTGATTAACAGTAGTGAACATCTCTTTCGCCTAGAATTAATGAGACAATTCGTTTCTTGGTCGCAATCTCGATATCCTCCGGCACTTTTTGACCGGTAGTGAGAAAGGACAGGGGTTTCTTTATCCTTACAAGCTGGTTAAACATGCTTCCGTAGACGTAACTTTCATCCAGTTTGGTAAAAATGATACGATCTATAGGAAGAAGTCCGAATTGATTACCTGTAGCTGAGAGATTATCTTCCTTATGGGTGACGCTCATAGCCAAATGGACTTCAACAGGGAAGGATTGTCTAAGAAAACTCTTAAGTTCTTCCATTTGGAGCTGGTCCCGCTGGCTTCTCCCCGCTGTGTCAACCAGGATTAAGTCTCTGTCAGCAAATTGCGCCAGGGTTTTACCAAACTCCTTGGGCGATGACACGTTTGCAAAGGGAAGTCCCATAATCTTGGAGTAGACCCTTAGTTGTTCCACTGCCGCTATGCGATAGGTGTCAATAGTAACCAGGGCAACCTTCCTTTTCTTATTCAATGCGTAGAGAGCCGCCAACTTAGCTACCGTGGTGGTTTTCCCCACGCCAGTGGGGCCGACCAAGGCAGCGATCTTAACCTTTCCCGGGGTTAGATCAATGGGACCTGCCGGGGGAAGTTCTTTCTCTATTCTTGAGATCAAGTTATCCCTTACCTGATCTCTATCTCTTAAGTTATCCGGTGACAAATCCTGCTTTAACTCCTTAATCAATTTTAGTGCTATTTCCTCACAGATTTCCTGCTTGATCATCTGGCAATAAAAATGGACTAGCTGTTCAGGAAATTCATGATGGTCAAATGGTGCTGCCTGCCTTAGAAGAAATTGTGTCATCCCCTTGAGTTCTTTCAATTCCATACAAATGAGATCCTTACTTCCTCCCTCACCGGGACCGTGAGACTGCCCCATCATTTTCTTCAATTCCTTAAGCTCATGCTGAATGTTCTCTAGAGACACTCTTTCCGATAGAAGCTCTTTCCAGCTCGAAACCTTGGATTTTGCTGATTGAGAAAGTGGTTTCGTTCTCCCCGCAGATGAATCAAAGTCATAATCAAGAGCAGCTACCACCTCTACCCCCCGTTTCGTACCATCAGTCCTTTCACCTGCTATCTTTCCACCAGCAGTTTTTGTTGATAAAATCACTGCCTGAGATCCAAAATCTCTTCGTACCAGCTTTAGCGCCTCCTTCATATTCTCCGCGTGATATTTTCTAACCTGCATGTCTGAGACTGATTACCCCCAGTGATTTAATTTTAACCCGTTTATCAATTTCATTATGAGAGAGCACTACTAAAGTAGGAAGAAACCTTTCAGTCAATTTTTTCAGATGTGGCCGAACACCGGGCGTGCATAAAACAATAGGTTGATAATTCATGCTGGTGAATTTCTCCACTGCCCCATTGATCTGACTCAAAATCTTCTGGGCTACAGCGGGCTCCAGGGAAAGATAGGATTCGTGTTCGGTATTTTGAATAGCATTGCTTATTAGCTCTTCAATCTCACCATCCAAAGTGACAAGGGCAATTTCTCCCTCAGGTGTTTCATGCTGTTTGCTGATGCTCCTTGCCAATCTTTGCCTCACATATTCAGTCAATATATCTGTATTTTTGGTTATGGGAGCATAATCAGCCAAGGTTTCGACAATGGTGAGTAGATCACGGATGGATATTTGCTCCCTCAGTAGATTTTGAAGGACTTTTTGAATTGCACCCAGAGAGAGCAGATTGGGTATCAGCTCTTCTATTACCTTAGGACGTTCTATTGCCATATTATCTACCAGGGCCTGAACTTCTTGTCTTCCTAACAGTTCACAGGCATGGATCTTTAAAACCTCAGAGATGTGGGTTGCAATCACCGTAGAGAGATCCACTACCGTATAACCTGCAATCTGCGCCTTTTCTTTGTCTTTTTCACCAACCCAAAGTGCCGGGATGCCGAATGCCGGTTCTTTAGTTGGAATACCTTCAATTTCAGCTTTAACATCACCCGGATTCATTGCCAGGCAATACCCCGGCATAAGTTCTCCCCCTGCAATCTCCACCCCTTTGATAATAATAGAATATTGGTTAGGCTTAAGCTGGAGATTATCCCGGATGTGCATAGGTGGAACAATCACCCCCATATCTAATGCTAATTGACGACGGATAGATTTAACCCTTTCAAGCAGCTCCCCACCCTGCTCTGTATCCACCAGGGGAATCAGTCCATAGCCTACCTCCAACTCCAAGAGGTCCAGTGGTAAGAGGGCCTCCACCTGCTCCACGCCTTTTCCCTTTTTTCCTTCCTCCCTCTCTTCTTCCCGCTTCGTCATCACTGCCTTCTTGCTTTTAAAAGTGGTATACGCCACTCCCCCCGCTAAAGAACCGAGCATGATAAAAGGAAGGGTGGGTAAACCCGGGACGAACCCAAAGAAAACAATCACCGCGGAAGCAATGGCAATGGCCCTAGGGTGTTTTGTTAGTTGATCAATCATTTCATTTCCCAAATGGGCTTCAGAGGCAGCCCGGGTAACCACTATCCCAGCGGCGGTGGAAACAACCAGGGCGGGAATTTGGCTGACCAGACCATCTCCTATGGTCAGCAAGGTGTAATTTTGGGCCGCAGCGGACAGTGACATCCCCTGCTGCAATACCCCGATGATCAACCCTCCTAAGATATTAACCAGTGTGATTACAATGCCCGCAATGGCGTCTCCCCGTACAAATTTACTGGCACCATCCATCGCCCCGTAAAAATCGGCTTCCCGTGAAATATCTGACCTCCTCATCCTCGCCTCAGCATCCGTAATAATCCCCGCATTGAGATCTGCATCAATGCTCATCTGTTTCCCCGGCATTGCATCCAGGGTGAACCTGGCTGCAACCTCAGCAATCCGGGTTGCCCCTTTTGTAATGACCACAAAATTAATAATTACTAGAATCAAAAAGACCACCAGACCCACCACATAGTTACCGCCCACCACAAAGCTGCCAAATGCCTTGATGACCTGCCCGGCCGCTGTTATTCCCTCATTACCGTGTAAGAGGATCAGCCGGGTCGAGGCCACGTTCAAGGAAAGTCGAAACAAGGTAGCTACCAGCAAGAGAGAGGGGAAAACCGAAAAATCCAAAGGCTTTAAGGTGTACATAGCTACCAGCAATACCAAAACAGAAAGGGTAATATTGAAGGACAAAAAGATATCCATACAGATAGTGGGGATAGGAATTATCATAATTACCAGGATTCCCACCATACCAACAGCCATCATCACATCGCTATTGCGGGCAAGAGCCCGGGTGCCTGCTGCTGCTTCAAGCTGGTTTGCCATATTACATCACCTTGTTTTTGAGTCGATACACATAGGCCAGTATTTCTGCTATTGCTTTATAGAACACAATGGGAATTTCCTGGCCTATCTCAACCCCGCTAAAAAGGGCTTGAGCCAAAGGTTTATCTTCTATAATAGGAACCTGGTACTCTCTGGCCACCTCTTTAATGCGTTCCGCTATCAGTCTACTTCCTTTGGCGGTAACCTTGGGAGACATCATCTGTTGGGAGTTATACTCTACCACTACTGCCAGGTGAACAGGGTTGGTAATTACCACATCCGCCCTAGGCACCGCCTCCATCATCCGTTTCCTCGCCATCTCTCTTTGTACTTGTTTTATTCTGGACCTCACTAAGGGGTCCCCTTCTCTTTGCTTAAATTCATCTTTAACTTCCTGTTTGGACATCTTGGCATCTTGCTGAAAGTTCCACCTCTGGAAGGCATAATCCAGTAAGGCCAAAACAATGAGCACCCAGCTGGTGCGAAGAATTATCTTAAAACACACACTGCCCATATAACCCAAAATAGACCAGACCTCCATATCCATGATGGGAATAATGTTATCTAACTCCCCTCTCACGGTAAGGTAGGTCACAGATCCTACAATCAAAATCTTGAAAATATTCTTCACCAGTTCCACCAGGGTTTCCTTGGAAAATATCTTGGTGAAACCCTTGATGGGATCCAGTTTAGAAAGTTTGGGAACTATCGACTCAAAGGAAAAAATGAACCCGACCTGAAGGTAGTTAGAAAGGAGCCCCACAGCTATAATGGCCACCAACAAGGGGGCTATAATCCCCCAGCACCTTCGTAAATACTCCGCAAGCAGCCAGCGAATGGTTGATTCTTTGAGCAGCACACTCCCTGAATTCTCAAAGGCCCACCGCATCAATTCCATAAACTCCTTTATCATGGTGGATCCCAGGAAATAGAACACAAATAGGCTGGCAACCAGAACAGCAATGGAGGGCACCTCCCTGCTCTTTGCAACCTGCCCCTTCTCCCTCATTTCCTGCAGCCTTTTCGGAGTGGCCTGCTCTGTCTTTTCCTGCTCTGATCCCTTTGGCATAAAACGCCTTCTAAAATTTAATTCTTAGCAACTCACGTCATCAGTTTCATTAATGCAATTATATCTTCTCCCATGCCCTGCAAAAGATTTCTCAACATATAAGAAAAAAGAGGGAGGGATAATCCTATCCCAAAAAGTCCTATGGCAATTTTGAGGGGAAACCCCACAATGAATATATTCATCTGAGGAACCGTCCGGGCAATCAACCCCAGGGCAACACTGGTGAAAAAGAGAACGGCAATGATGGGTGCCGCTAATTTGGCGGCGATGAGGAACATATCACAGGATAGACCGACAATGGCCTCCATCAGAGAACCCGTAAAGCAGAAGCCAAGTGGTGGAATGAGCTCAAAACTCGAAGCCAGAGCCAGAATAAACCAGTAGTGCGCATTTACCGCCAGAAATATAAGAAGGGTTAATATATTCTGAAGCTGGGCAATGATAGAAACCTGGGTGCTGGTCTGCGGGTCCATGACATTAACGATAGCAAAACCCATCTGGAAACCTACCAGTTGTCCCCCAAGCTGGACTGCTGCAAAAAGGAGCCTTGCGGTAAACCCGATAATAACCCCGATAAGAATTTCCCCTACCATCGCAGAGACTAAAGACGGAACACTGTTAAAATACACCTCTTTAAAACCTGCCACTGGAAAAATAATTATGGCCAGTATCACAGATAGTCCTGCTTTCAACCGTACTGGCACATTCCTGCTGCTAAAAAGCGGTGCGGAAAGCAGTATGGCGCTTATTCTGATAAAAACCAGAACGACGGCCTGAACCTGTGGCAGTGAAAAGTTAAAAAGATTTAATATCGTCATGTGAAAGTCCTGAACATACCTTCGTTTTAGTAGCTGAGTGCTGACTATTCACGGTTTCTATGGATTAATGAATATACATTGGTATATTGACAAATAGTTTTTCCGTAAAATTGAGCAGCACCTTCATCATCCAGGGGAAGAACATTACCAGTGCAAGCATCACCGCCAGAATCTTGGGAATGAAGGTTAAGGTCATCTCATGAACCTGGGTTACCGCTTGAAATATACTCACGATAAGCCCTACCGTAAGCCCAAAAAGGAGCATGGGACCTGCCACCATTAATGTCACCCAAACCACCTCTTTTCCAAATCCTACTATAAATTCTGGTGTCATGATCCTATAGCTCTCTATGTATTTAGTGCCCTTCGGGCAGATAAGATGCTGGATGTTAAATTTTGGATTCTGGATACTAGATGCTAGATACTGGATATTATATTTATTTTGTTTTTATCAAGTATCCAGGACCGTCTTAATTTTGACATCATATCCTACGATCAATGAACCATTCTTTAAAAAGGAAACTCCTATACAATGGAATCATCAGACAAAGCTTCTGATTAAAGACCCTACAATTAAATACCACCCATCAACCAGCACGAACAGCAGCAGTTTAAAAGGTAGGGAGATCATAATTGGGGGCAGCATCATCATGCCCATAGAGAGCAATACACAGGCCACCACCATATCAAGAATTAAAAACGGCACATATATAAGAAATCCGATTTGAAAGGCCATCCTCAATTCACTAATCACAAAGGAGGGGATGAGCGTAGTCAAAGGAACATCAGAGACCCCCGTTGGCTTTTTTATTTTTGAGACTTTCATCAAAAGGGATAAATCCTTCTTCCTGGTTTGTCTGAGCATAAATGTCTTCAGGGGCTCAGCAGCCCGGTCCAGTGCCGTTTCGTAGGAAATCTCCTTAGCCAGAAAAGGCTTAAGTGCGTTGTCATTAATCTCCTGCCAGACAGGTGTCATAACAAAGAAAGTAAGAAAAAGTGATAAGCTAACAATCACTTGATTAGGAGGCATCTGTTGAGTTCCCATGGCATGCCTTAGGAAAGAAAACACCACTACCATTCGAGTAAAGGAAGTAAGCATAATCAGAATGGTAGGAGCTATTGACAGAATCGTAATCAAAAACAGGATCTTTAGCGTAACTGCCAAATCACCGGGTTCTTCTGATTCTCCAATTGCTATTCGAATACTGGGAATAGGAACTGACTGGCTATAGGCCGGTGAAAAGACGCCACTTAAAATTACCAGGGCAGAAGCAATAAGTATTATAACTGACATGTATTTTCTTCTGTTCATAACGTAATAATCAAATATGATCTGAGGAAGCGATGTGGTGATTTACTATATTATCAAGTTTTGATGGCTGGAATATTAGTTTCTTCTATCCTCTGGCCGTTTTTTCGAGAGGTGTCTGCAATCTTATGAATTAAGGATTCCGTCTTCTCCCCCTCATACCCGCACCTGTTTACTAAAGATCTAAATTGCCGATAAAAAGGAGAACCAGCAGCCTTTTTCTGCTGAGATTCTTTAAGGTGATGGATCATCTGCTCATTGGCAACTTTGCTAAGCATAGTAATCTGGTCATCTGAAAGCCCCAGAACCAGGACCTCCCCTGCAACCTCAACCAGAGTAACCATCTTCTTGGGTGCAATATAGGTAGTAGCAATAACCTTAATCCATTGATCACTACCCATAAATCCTGAGCCCTTAGGCCAAAAACGCTTGATCAACCAAAAGACTGTGAGGATCACTGCCAAAATAATGAATAAGATTGAAAAAGTCTTAATGGCAGTGGAATACAGATCGGGTGGAGTAAAAGCAGTTTTCTCAATAAGATTAGTTTCCGCTTCAATAAAACCACTTTTTAATGGTGATACCCCCGTAATGAACAAAAACACTCTTTTCATATCACTCATCTCTGTAAAGACGGTTCAAAGTCTCGTTTTTTTTAGACAGCATCTGCTTCTCGTTACTTCAGTTGTTCAACCCTCTCTAAAGGGCTGATGATATCGGTGAGACGGACTCCAAATTTTTCATTTACTACAACCACTTCTCCCCGGGCTATCAACTTCTGATTAACCAACACCTCCATGGGCTCTCCTGCCAATTTAGATAGCTCAACCACTGACCCTTGTCCTAACCGGAGCAGATCATTAATTAACATATGAGTTCGTCCCAGCTCCACCGAAACCTGCAATGGGATATCTAAGATAAATTCGACTCCCCTCTGTGCAGTAGAGCCGCTTCTATCCTGAACATTAGAAAACTGTGCTGGCTTCGCCTCAGTTTTTGCCTCGGCCTTACCATCCCCCGTTGTCTTTGCTTCAGCCTCTGTCTGGGCCTCCCTTTCCTCCGCCATCTTTTTCTCATCAGACTTTGTCTTCTCAGAGTTCTGGGTACTAAGAGTTTCTTCCTCCGCCATTTTATTTCCTCCTTTCAAGAATTTCGGATATCTGTAATGCCTGGTTTCCTTTATATAAACCAGGATAACCCATAAACCTGGTAATACCCCCTACATCTACCCTAAGCTCATCCTTAGAAAAGGTGTCTAATTGAATAACATCACCCACGTTGAGATTTAATAGTTCCTTCCCCGTCACTTCCGCATTCCCCAACCTCACCATAACCTCTACAGGAACAC
>JAZFSJ010000023.1:0-4133 GCA_036446115.1 Thermodesulfobacteriota bacterium
TAAGCGTATTGTTGTGCGAGAGCAATTAATTTGAGTTATGAGTACCAAAACAAGTGAATTACCTGAAACAAGAGATATAGTATGTCCTTATTGTGAAAAATTTAGGCAACGATGTGTTTAAGAGGAAGTTAAACATCAGGATTCACAGGGATATAGAAGGCGAGATGTGGTTTTGGGGTGGATAAAGAATAAAATTGTCTTATCTTGTTTTGCTTTTCCTCATTTAAGGCTTACACTGTATTCTTTTGATCTCTAATATCAAGTAGTGTGCTTCAGTTTGTTTAATTCACCTCTTTCGTTTATTGGGCAGATCATCCAGGTGCTGTATTACCTCTTCTTCCAAAGAGGCGTACCGACCACCAGAATATTCAAGGAATCTTTGAAAGTGATAGATGGCACTATCAACCTCACTGTCTTTTAGAATTACTGCAAGGTTATAATGTGCCTCCATAAATGCAGGGTCTATGGAGAGTGCCTCTTCGAAGAATTTTTTGGCCCTGTCAGAATGTCCCATCTTTTTTGATAATACGCCAAGGTTGGTAAGACATTGTACATCTTTAGGGTTGGCCTCAAGTATAATTTTAAATTCCTTCAGGGCGGCCTGTAAGTTTCCCTTCTCATATAGGGCGACCCCAAGGTTATTGCGTGCCTTTCGGTAATTGTGTCTAATGAGTATAGCCTTTCTGTATTCTTTTATTGCAGTATCAACGTCTCCCAACTCTTGGTAAATAGAGCCTAGGTTATTGCGTATCTCATAGTCCATGGGGTAGAGCTTTATTATCTCCATATACTGCTCCCTGGCCTTTATCAATTCACCACTTTTCTGATAGAAGACAGCTAGCTTAAACCTCTCTGTTTTTTCAAGATCTTCTGGTGTAGCAATCATCTCCTCTTGAAGTTTCGGTAATTCCTGTTCCGGCTTATGACCCAGGTTCTCTTTGGTCATGATATTCTGAGAGATGAAAAAGCCTATGGCAATAGCACCTACAAAAAATGCAACAATTACAGGGATGAAAACGGGCATACTAATCCTGTTAATCCTGGTTGGCTCAGCATTAGGCTTCCCAGGTATGGCCTTCTCTGTCTTTTTCCTTTGCAATTTAAGGTTATCAACCGCATTTTCAATGATTTCCTCTGTTATTTCTGTGGTCTGTATGGTGTATGCACCTTGGGCCGCACTATCACAGATAAGGTTTATCATGCAAGGAATGCCCAGGGAGTGGTTTCTAATAAATTGAGAGGCTTCTGCAGAAAAACTTATTCCTCCAGTGGAACCAGCCATCATCAGACGGTTTTCAATATATTTTCGTATCTCCTCTTTCTTAAGTGGGCTTAGCTGACACTCGACGGAAATCCTCTGATCAAGTTGTTTAAGCTGTGGAGATTGAAGAATCTGCATGCGACCATGTTGTCCCACCAGTATAATCTGCAAAAGTTTTTTCTGTTGTGCCTCCAGGCTGGAAAAGATCCTTGTTTGTTCCAGTAAAGGCAGGGGCAGATTTTGCGCGTCGTCAATGATAAATAGCGCGCGCTCTCCCTCTTCCAGGGCATTGAGTAGGAATTGTATTAATTGACATATCATCTTCTTTTTGGTGAGTTTCTCGGGGGTTTTTCCCATTTTAACGAATTTTTGGAGGATTGATTCGAGGAGCTTGTTCTCGGAGATGAAGTGGTTTATTTTATACGCGGAGTGGTTTTCCCCGTCCGCCTTTTCTAGAATCATTCGGCACATGTTATTCTTCTCCGCACCTATGACACCGGTTATGAATATACAATCCTCCCTTTCATTTATGCCATATAGGGAGAGAAACAGGTTAATTTTGTAGGGCTCGCTCATGAAGAAATATTTTGACTCTGTGTAGGGCTAAAAGATTTTTCTTTGAACCCGAAGAATTCTAGGTAAATTTACCGCACTAAAATGGTTATTAGCGTTTCACAGTTTCCAGAGGTTCCATCTCCTCCATAGAGTGTTCCTCTTAAGCACTTGCCAGGGAAAACGGTAGAGGTCAAGATATCACCAGGTCAGTCGTGTATGTTTGCTCTTTCGTTTCTCTTGTGTATGCTTATTCCCCTTGAGCTTGGCCCCCTCGAACATGACTTTTGGACACCTTATAAAACTGCTCCCTCTGCAGCATTCCAGACCAAACGGAGTGTTAACAATGTACTTAAAGCCTGTGCAATGGGGTGCCCTTAAGGTCTACAGTAACCCCCCCCCGTCCCAGGCCTGCGAAAATATTTTCCTTGCTTTCCAGCGAGAAGCCAGAGCAGTTGTTAACGGCACAAGTGAAATGAATATAGACCGCCTAGCTGGTCATACCAAAATGTTTGAAAATTTTCTCAGGCATCTGGCACTTTGGCCAAAGTAGGTCATAAACAGGTTTCTATTTTTTTGATAAAAACTCAAAGGCAAACTCATCTTTTATTGGAATTACAACACTTATACCGCCACGCAGATCCCCTGCCTTGTACCCCAATGACTTATCAGAGGAATAATTCCCCTCTATGAATTTCCTGACCTCTGAGGGCATGGCCTCCGGACGGGAATGACACATTAGGCATTGCATTTCCATGTACAGAGGTTTCATATAACGGTAAACGGTTTCACCCCTTATGTCGGTCAATTCTCCAAACCCCCTGTTCATCTTATTCTTTTCAAGTTCCTTCAGCGCCTTTTCTTCCCACAAGTCAGGTTTATTTAGTGGATTTCTGACCCTTAGGGCCGTCTGCTTCAACTTGATTCCCGTCCTGACGCTGAAATCGTTGGCAATACTTCTACCGACAACCTCAGGCACAGCACCTTTGAAATAGTAGTTCCCTGTCTCAGGGTCTCGGTTTATTAGTTCCTGGTTTTTTGCAATGATATTACGGATGGAGAGAAGCATAGTAGCACTTATGTCAGCAAAACGTTCGTAGATATTCCCATCATCTTTTGTTGGGATTATAACAACACTTATACCACCACGCAGCACGCCAGCATGGTATCCAAATGAATTATCATTGGGATAATTCTTCTCTATGTATGCCCTGATCTTTGGAGGCATGACCTCCGGATAGGAATGACACATCAGGCATTCCATTTCCATATACAGAGGTTTCATGTAGCGGTAAACGGATTTGCCCCCTATATTGGTCAATTCTCCAAACTCTCCCTTGGTTCCATCTTGCTCAAGTATCCTCAGTGCCTTTTCTTCCCACAAGTCAGGTTTATTTCTGGGATTTCTAAGCCTTAGGGCCGTCTGCTTCAACTTGATTCCCGTCCTAAGGCTGAAATCGTTGGCGACACTGCCGCTGATAACATCCGGCAAAAAACCCTTGAAACAGTTGTTCCCTGTCTCAGGGTCTTGGTTTATTAGTTCCTGGTTCTTTGCAATGATATTACGGATGGAGAGAAGCATAGCAGCACTTATACCAGAAAAACGTTCATAGATATCCTTTATCTTAACTTCACTCTCTTTACTGTGTTCCAGACTCAGTGTGGTCAAAAGTTTATCCAAATCCTTTGGAGTGGGGACTTCCTTAGATTCCTCAATAACCACTCCACTAAAGTCTGGGTCTTCCTGCGCTGCTATATCGCCTATGGGTAAGAGAAAAAAGCCAGTCAAAAAAATCAAGCATGTAATGTGGGACAAGACACGATAAACGGTATTCATACAAGCCTCCTTCCAAATACATAAGAAATAAATTAAATTCTAACTATATTAGGTAAATAATTAAGCAAAAGTCAACAGAAAAATACAAGATATGTAACTAGCTTTTAATTTACGTGCAACATATAGCGGTGTTGTTGCATCAAGCCACCTTTATTATTTTCTTTAGGTTTGAGCCAGTCCAGCTTAAACCCAAAGAAAAACCCTACTTCCACCAAATCTCATTGGATTGCATAGAGAAATTAGTTAAGTGTATTGAAAGGTTTAATAAGGGTGAAATAGATGCTGATACTTCATCTGAAATAGAAAAGCAGATACTTGTTGATGAATTTGACGATCCAGAGTTTCTTGAATTTGCTATAGAGCATTACAGTGAAATGTTTGGGTACATTAATACCGGAAGGGTAAACATCAGGATTCACAGGAGGAAAAATAGGGACAGCGACTATTTATTCGTTTCGAATATGCTTTGACAGTTTTTGCACG
>JAZFSJ010000024.1:0-2416 GCA_036446115.1 Thermodesulfobacteriota bacterium
CTATTATTTTGACATTGGCTCTATGGTACGACCTGTTACAGGGTATCACGCGCCTCATTGGCGCTGGTCTTCCAACTTCCACACTCTTTTTTTTAGGTCTGGTTTTTCTCATCTTGATCGCTATTCAGTTCTCAGTCAAAGTATCGGGATTAAGCAACCATGTTAAAAACCTGGCACAAGAAAATGGCCTGCTCAAAAATAAAATTGAAGAATTAGAAGAAAAAGATTCTTCCGTGATAAATGAAAAAAGGAGAACTTACGATGGGGAAAAAGAAGAGGAAAGGAAAACCCAAGGAAACCACAGTTAGGGCAACCACTCCGGCAGGCATAGCGCCTTCTCCAGCTATAAAAGTAGGTTTCAAACAAACTACTCTTTCTCTCCTCGCCATTATAATCCTGGGTACTATCATTTATTCTAATACCTTTGATGCCTCCTGGCACTTTGATGACCATACGGCCATTTTAGAAAACTATAGCATCAGAAACCTCAAGGAAACCGCCCTTGCGGTAGGAGCTTCACGGTGGATAGGGATGACTACCTTTGCTCTCAACTACCATTTTGGAAAACTTGATGTGTTAGGTTATCATCTGGTCAATATTTGTATTCACCTCCTGAACGCTATTCTGGTCTATTTTTTAGTACTCTTAACCTTAAAGACTCCCTGCCTGAAAGATAGCTCAATCTCCCGCTACTCGGCATCTCTTTCTTTGGCATCAGCCTTGATCTTTGTTGCTCATCCCATTCAAACCCAGGCCGTAACTTACATTGTTCAGCGATTTGCCTCTTTGGCTACACTTTTTTACCTTCTTTCCCTTGTCTTCTTTATCAAGGCTCGATTATACAACTCAGAAGGTAAAATATTTTATTCCCTACCTCACCTGGGATGCTACCTGGGGTCTCTGCTGGCCGCTTTCCTGGCGATGAAAACCAAGGAGATCACCATCACCCTGCCGGCCATCATTCTCCTCTACGAATTCTTTTTCTTTAGCCCTTCTTTGAGGGCACTCACAAGAAAGCTGGTGTATCTCATCCCCTTTTTACTCACCTTTTTCATCATCCCTTTAGGACGCTATGGAATTGGGTTGTTTGGGATATCGAGCGGCACCTTTATAGGGATAGCAGAGGTTGGCGATATTATTGGTGATGCAACCCAGGAAACCTCCGCTATCTCACGAACAGACTACCTCTTAACCCAATTCAGCGTCATTGCTACCTATATTCGATTACTGTTATTTCCTGTCAATCAGAATCTCGATTACGACTACCCTATTTCACACACACTCTTTGAATTTCCAACCATTTTCTCTTTTCTCTTTTTAGTATCTACAGTTATTTTTGGGGTTTGGATGTTTAAAAAGTCACGTCTCATTTCTTTTGGTATATTCTGGTTTTTTATCACCCTATCAGTAGAATCAAGTATCATTCCCATCAGAGACGTTATTTTTGAACACAGGGTTTACCTTCCCTCCGTTGGGTTCTTCATGTTTTTAGTGGTAGCTATTTTTCAGATGACGGAACAGATAACGACCAAAGCGCAAAGGACTGAATAGTGTGCCGGTATGACGTTAATGATAGAAAAGCCCTTCCCACATGGTTCATCCCTTTTGACAGTCTATATAATCCTCATCCTCTGCATGTGTGCGACTAATCACAGAAATAATATCTGGAATCGAGAAGGAACCCTATGGCAAGATACCATTAAAAAATCTCCTCTAAAGGCTCGTCCTTATAACAGCCTGGGGATTCACTATATGGAAGAAAAAAAATATCTCCAGGCTATAAAGCGTTTTAAACATGCCCTTGAATTAAATCCCACCTACTATTTGGCTTATAACAATCTAGGTACGGCGTATGAGATTCAGGGATATTATCAAAAAGCCGATTGGGCTTATAAAAAGACTCTCCACTTTAGCCCCTCTTTTGCTAAAGCCGTATACAACTTAGGCAAACTATACCATAATCAGAAATTATATGAACAGGCAAGAGAAGAATATGAAAAAGCACTACGTATAAATTCCCGCCTCCCCCAGGCACATAATAATCTGGGGAGCATCTACAATCACCAGCAGCAACATGATAAGGCTCTATCAGAGTTTAAGCAAGCCCTGGCAATAGATCCTCTCTTTGAAACAGCATACAATAATCTGGGCATCACCCATTTCAACAAGGGTAATTACCAAAAGGCCATTCACTATTACCGGAAAGCTCTTCAGCTCAATCCCAAATTCGCTGAAGCCTATAATAACTTGGGGATTGTGTGCAATCTCATGGGAGACTACACACAAGCCATTTCTGCTTTTAAAAAAGCATTAGCTTCGCAACCTGATTTTGCTGAAGCGTATAACAACCTGGCGATTGCTTACAACAATCAAGAAGCATATGATCACGCAATCCCTACACTCCTCATGGCTCTAA
>JAZFSJ010000025.1:0-3443 GCA_036446115.1 Thermodesulfobacteriota bacterium
ATACACCATACAAAAAAAACAGGTAGGAAAGAATCCCTCCTGATTGTTCTTAAAATCTTTACCACAAGCTTTCTTCTCTCTTAGACAAATTATGGATAATACCCTTGCCCTACCGGTTAATCCTCTGACACTAATCTTTTGATTTCAGAACAAAATCCTCAAAGTTAATTGAAAGATTAACCATAAATTCCTGATCGCTCTTTTCGATTCGGATAGTTAATGGAACTTTGAACGCAGTGGAAGATGTCTTTTCAGGCTGACCGCAGGCAAGGATTTCTAAACCTTTTTCATCCCCACTGATTCCCGCTATTCCATGAATTTCAGGCATTTCCTCTTCTACTCCAGATATCTCCCCAGCCATTTCAGGTGCTTCCCCGGCCACCGCAGCTATTTCTTCTGCTACCTCAGGTACTTCCTCAGCTGCCTCCTCTGTCACTTTAGGCACCTCCGGTTGAACTTCCAACTCTCCTGTTTCAGCCTCTTCTTCTGGCATCAAACTTACCTTGCAAATAGGACATTTTTTAACAGTCAGTTTAAATTCTAAAGAACACCTCGGGCAGGTTCTTTTCATCCCTTCATCCAAAGTATCCTGACTGACAGCTTCATCTACTAAAGAATCACTCGGGGCAGCTACACTCTCTTCCTCAATCTCATTCACGTCAGAAATAGGAGTTTCAACTTCTAATGCTATTTCCTCTTCGATCTTCAAGGCATCGTCTTGTCCTCCCATTTCCTGAACCTTGTCCATAAGTGGTTCTTCCTCACCCAATTGTTCACCTTTCTCTCCTTCTGCGTGATCTAGTGTATCTGTCGCGCGCTCTAAATACTGCGAAAACTGGTCTACCGAGCCTTCCATCTCATCTGAAGTTTCTTCTGCCTGCCCAGCGTGCGCAACGTGCTCATCCTTTTCTTCTTGTAGTGGTTGCTGTGCTACAGGAGCAGCTTCATGAGCCTCATTAGATGCAACTAGCTTCAAATCAGGAAGTTCACTTATCGCCGCTTCTATTTTCTCTTTTTCACTTTCTTTAATCTTTTTCTTTTTCACCACACCAACTTCTCTTTGAGCTCCCGTTTTATCTGTTATCTTCTTGAGCACTAACCTGCAACACATAGTCAAGGTTTCCATAACCCCTTCACCATTGACAGCACTTGCAGCAAAAGAAGGAACCATGGTTGCATTTAATTTCTCTTCCAATTCCTTAACAGAAACAACATTATCTAAATCTCTCTTATTATACTGAATAACAAAAGGGAACGATTCTAAATCCTTTTTGTAATATCCCAAATTGTCCTTGAGATCATTCAAGCTCTCGATATTCTCATCCATCTTATCTACTTGAGAATCCGCGACAAAAACAACCCCATCGGCACCAGTCAAGACAGCTCTTCTGGTGAGGTTATACATGACCTGACCAGGAACTGTATAAATGTGAAAATGGGTTTTAAATCCCTTAATGCTGTCTAGTTCAATCGGCAGAAAGTCAAAGAAGAGCGTCCTATCATCTTTAGTTGCAAGTGAGACTAGTTCTCCTCTTTGTTGGGGATTCATAATCTTATGAACCGATTGAACATTGGTAGTCTTCCCACAAAGGGCGGGACCATAGTAGACAATCTTTATATCTATCTCTCTTTTTGCCGGATTATATACAACCATAACTCAACCCTCTATTAAGGCTTTTGTGAAATTCATACTATTTTGAAACTTCCTCTAACTCCTTTACGACATCCCGAAAAGCGCTGTTGATTTCATAAACCTCCTTGAAGATCTTCCTGGCTTTTCTATTCTTCCCCTTTCCTTTATATGATAATGCCTGCTCATATTTTAATTCTATCTTTTTTTCTTCGGAAAGGTCATCATCATGCAATCCTTTTTTCAGGTATCTTAGTGCCTCATCCATTTGGTTTTTCCCTCTATAACACACCGCAAGTCTGAGGTAACAATCCGTCGTCCTCTCTGGATTATCTAGAGCCTTTTCTATCTCCTCAATAGCTTCGTCAAAACGACCTACCCTTTGATAGGCAATGCCCATATTGTAGTTAAACAAGGAATTATCCTGTTGATCTTCCTCTAATTCATAGCTTTTGAGTTTGCTGAATATCTCATCAAAACCAAGCTTGCCGGCACCATCATCATCTTCTACCGCGACTAATTTCTTGTCTGCATCTTCTTCTGTAATAAGATCATCTAGAAGTGCAGCTTGCAAATCATAAGATTCTACATTTTCCCTACTTGAAGGCTGTTCATCCTGTTTCTTGCCAGCAGTGATAGGGTCATACAACTCCCAATTATAACTATCTGTCTCTGCCTTCTCACCCTTAGGTTCAATTCCTTTCTCCGAATAGAATTTATCAATCTTCTTTTTTATATAAACACTATCCGGATCAAGGGGAATCATCTTCTCCAGTGTTTTGACAGCCTCGTCCTGCTTTCCCTGATTGTAGTAATAACCGGCTAATCTCTCATAGGTTGCTATGGCATCACCCAAAAATCCTTCTTTTAGATGAATATCAACCAATTTTTGATATACATTAGCTTGCTCAGGTGCAATTTGCAAAACTTGCTTATAAATGGCCGCAGAAATCTGGGATAAATTGTCGGCCTCATAGTTTTCAGCTGTATAGAGGTATTCTTCAATAGCCTTCTTTTTCTCCCCCATTTTCATCAACACTTCTGCTATACGTAAGTGAACCTTGTTATCATCAGGGTTCTCCTCAGCAATCCTGTAATACTCATTTAGTTCATTCGTTAATTTCTCTTGTGGACTACTACTCAAACGAAGGCCTAATACTTTCATAGTGTTTCCCAGAATACGCAATGGCAAGCAGTGCCATCCTTGATTTAACCTTTTTCTTACTTTCCCTGGAGTCTATCTTTCTGTTCCTCTAAAACCTTTTTACCACTTTCAATAGCCTCGAGAATCTCCTGTTTTTTATCTTCGGCAATACCCTTCCCTTCTTCTATGAGACGATTAACATTTAACCTTATGTCTCCAATCAATTGATTTAAAGAATCTTTTATTTCCCCTTCCACCTTTTGCATTCTAATAATAGTCCTCTCGGCTTTTTCCCTAATTTCTTCCCTCGTACGCTCTCCAGACTGAGGAGCATAGATAAGGGAAATACCTACGCCAATTAACCCCCCGGCTACAAATGATAGAAAGGACTTGCCAAAAGCGTTCTCATCATCTCTATAAGCCATAATTACTACCTCCAAAGGCTATTCATATTAAATCTATCACTTATTATTCTTATTATCTCTGTTGTCACCAAAAAAGTATTTAAGTCCTCTTGAAAACCCCTTAAGAAACAAGGCCAGATCCTCTACCGGCTCAACAACTGCATCATTTAAATAGTTAAATGTTCTAATCCACCTCTCGACAACATCACTCACGTTTCTATTTATTATCTCTGCTGTGGAATCAACTTTTTCAATTTGACATTTT
>JAZFSJ010000026.1:0-2713 GCA_036446115.1 Thermodesulfobacteriota bacterium
CTGCTTTTCTGAAACAATGATGGTGCGGCCCGGATAATACAGGCATTTTCAGGGTATCAAAGGCGGATATCATTATTTCATAGGACGAGGTAAAAATATGAATTTTTCTTAATTAAGAGAAGATTGAAGATAAAAAAGATGGGAAACTGATAAAACCATTTAATAGTATATTGTTAACTAGATTGCAGGTTTATTATTCCCAAGTTCAATGATTAAGTGCAACACTTAGGAGAAAACCCCAAAATGAGGTATCCTAAGTGTTATGAAAAAGAGAAATTATATACATTTAAGTCTCACAGAGCGTGAAAAGATCAGTATTCTCAGAGCACAGGGTATAGCAGTTAGGCAAATAGGTAAGGCACTTAATCGTGATCCCTCAACTATTTCACGAGAACTCACAAGAAATGCTCCTCCTGTTCATAAAGGATATTATCTGGGGCATAAAGCTGACCAGCGAGCTACTGAACGAAAAAGTAACGCTCATCAAAGACAACGCCTCAAAAACAATGCTATACGCCAGCACGTAGAAGCAAAGCTGAAGACTGAGTGGTCACCAGAGCTCATAGCAGGAAGAATTGCTCTCGAATGTCCAGGATTTTCTATTAGCCATGAGGCCATTTACCAATATATTTATACCAAACACCATGAGTTGGTTCAGTACTTACCCAGAGCTCATAAAAGGAGACAGAAACGAGGGTATAGCCGCAAACACAGGAAATCCCATATTCCTCACCGTGTCTCTATCGATAATCGTCCTCATTACATAGAGAAACGCATACAAATTGGCCATTGGGAATTAGATACCGTAGTCTCACGACAAAGTAAAGCAGCGCTGCTTGTCTCAGTTGAACGAAAGACTCGTTTTACTACTCTTGCGAAGCTTGATGGAAAAACAGCTCAGGCAACCAAAAATAGTATTGTAGATCGTCTACTGTCATTTCCACCGCATCTCAGAAGAACGCTCACCTATGATAATGGATCAGAGAACACTGAACATGAAACGGTAAATCAACTCCTTGGAACCAAATCTTATTTTTGCAACCCCTACCGCAGCTGGGAGAAAGCAACAGTTGAAAATACCATTGGCCTTGTTCGTCGATTCTTCCCTAAGAAGACTGATTTTGCAAAAGTTGATACTTCAGATATCAAATATGTTGAATATTGGCTTAACAACAGACCAAGAAAATGTTTAAAGTACTTTACACCTTTAGAAATTCTTGTTAAAGAGTGTTGCACTTAATGGTTGAATCTAGCGACTACAACGACCTTGACTACTTCCTTGAAGTCTAGGCTGTACGAGGCCACTAGGACTCTTCTACATGTTCGGGTTATCAGGCATACATTCTGCTGTTTATCCTTTCCCTGCATAAAAAACGAAGAACTTCTGCTTTACAATTAGACTTCTTTATTTTAAGAAAAGGTATGGGAAATGAGCTTATTGAAACAATACTCAGTGAAAATGCTGCACTTCGCAATCGCTCAATCAATCTTCTTTTGAAAGATAAAGACGTTGACGATCTACTAAAGGTTTCAAAAGAACTTGAAGAGTTTCGCACATCCTGTGACAACCTCTACCATAAGGTTCGTGCGACTCTCTTTCTTTTTTTTATCTACAGATTTTACCTGCAGGAGAACCGACAGATTGCTCCCCATGGCGAAATTCCCTTTGACGGTGTTAAGGCCGCTTATGACAGGGATTTTGAAAAGGCCATAGGAATTTATTTGGCGGAAATAGAAAAAAATGGATTTCCTGACAGCAGCATCTGCAGTGCACTAGCTGACTCATACTATAAACTTTCCTTTAAAAATTTGCTCAATCAAGTCAAACTCTCAATCAGCCAGACCAGTGAAAATTTTCAACTCTTCAATATTAAAGGACTTGACGACTATCCCTGGACCACACCCTCTGATCTAACGGTTACTGACTCTGCAACCGGGGGCTATCCTGTGCTGATGGAAACTTGCCCGGTCAGGCTTGATCCCTCTCACAGCGGGTGGTCCGACATATTCTTTCTCGGCATGGATTTCCCTGAAGGTGCCCGGGTGGTAAATATTTCGATAAATTTAAAAGTTCATGGCAGTGATGGAGAAATTCTGCCCCCCTGCGAGTGTTACTCTCGCTTTATCTCTGAACCTGTAATTCATCTTGTCTCCATTGATTTAAAAAGCTCGAAAAAAATATCCACGCTTAAAGAGCTTTATAATTTCGGTAACGATTATTTATCACTACTCAAAGCCGGGGTCGTTGCATCAGGAATTGTTCCCCCCTGCTTCGAAGACAAAACTATTGAGCTAAGGGATATACTCCGTAAGCTTCTGAATAAAAGGGGGGGAATTGAAGTTGTGACTAGGGTGAACGATATCCCGAAAGGATCCCGTCTGGCGGTCAGCACAACCCTTTTGGCAACCATTATAACCAACTTGATGCGTTTCAGCGGCCAGATTAAAAATCTTAATGGTTTTATACTAGAAGAGGAAAGACGAACAGTAGCATCCAGAGCAATTCTTGGTGAATGGCTTGGTGGGTCCGGTGGCGGCTGGCAAGATTCCGGTGGATTATGGCCGGGAAGCAAGGTGATTACTGGAAAAAAAGCCGAGAAAGGCTGCCCGGAGTTCGGAGTTAGCCGAGGCTGCTTGTTACCCCAACACAACCTATTGTCTCGAAATGAAATGTCACTGAAAGTTGAAGAAAAGATTCTCAACTCTATGGTTC